>NZ_JBHUSF010000113.1:6423-24610 GCF_042673295.1 Rhodococcus sp. NPDC057014 | reverse complement strand
GGAACCCCGGCGCCACCGCCGTCGTGTCGGGCGGCGAGCGCATCACGTACGGCGAACTCGACGCCCGGTCGAACCGCCTTGCCCGGCACCTCCTCTCGCTGGGGGTGGGCCCGGAGTCGACGGTCGCCGTCGCGATGCCGCGGACGGCAGCGCTCGTCGTCGCACTCGTGGCGGTCGTCAAGGCCGGGGCCGCGTACGTGCCCGTCGACGCGGATCACCCCGGTGAGCGTTCGGCGCTCGTCGTCGCCGACGCCCGGCCGGTGTGCGTGCTCGCGACCCGCGGCACCGCGGCCACACTGCCCGTGCCGGACGTTCCAATCCTGCTGCTCGATTCGACGGACCCCGAACTCGACGGGCGATCCGCGGACCCGCTGACCGACACGGAGCGGGCACCGGCCGATCCGGACTCGCTGGCGTACGTCGTCTACACGTCGGGATCGACGGGTCGGCCGAAAGGTGTTGCGGTGTCGCACCGCAACGTGGCGTCCCTCTTCACCGGCACCCGGGACCTGTTCCGGTTCGACGACACCGACGTGTGGACCATGTTCCACTCCCCGGCGTTCGACTTCTCGGTGTGGGAGTTGTGGGGCGCGCTGCTGCACGGCGGAACGCTCGTCGTCGTCGACCTCGACACCGCCCGGACACCCGCCGCGTTCCTCGCGCTGCTGCGCCGCGAGCGGGTGACGGTGCTGAGCCAGACGCCGACGGCGTTCTCCCAGCTGATCGAGGCCACCGAGGCCGACGGCGACGCAGGCCCGACGTCGTTGCGCTACGTCGTGCTCGGCGGCGAGGCACTCGACTTCGGGCAGCTGGAACGCTGGTACTCGCGCCGTGGCGAGGACGCGCCCGTGCTCGTGAACATGTACGGCATCACCGAGACGACGGTGCACGTCACCCACCTCCTGCTCGGTCGCGCACTCGCCGCCGCCGCGTGGACGAGCCGGGTGGGGCGGGCGATTCCCGGGCTCCGGGTGGCGGTGCTCGACGCGCGGCTGCATCCGGTGCCGGTCGGTGTGGCCGGCGAACTGTACGTGGCGGGAACCCAGGTGGCGCGCGGCTACCTCGGCCGCGCCGGGCTCACCGCGTCCCGCTTCGTCGCGGATGCGTCGGGGGCCCGGATGTACCGGACCGGGGACGTGGTGCGGTGGCGGCGGGACGGCGGCCTCGACTACCTCGGGCGCGACGACCTCCAGGTCGAGATCCGCGGATTCCGCGTGGAACTCGGCGAAGTCGAGTGGGTGCTGGGCCGGTGCGACGGTGTCGCGCAGGCCGTGGTGACGCTGCACGAGGATCCGGTGACCGGCCCGGCGCCCGCCGCGTACGTGGTGCCCGAGGCCGGTGCGGTCGTCGATCCGGCGGCCGTGCTGGAGTTCGCGGCAACCGCGCTGCCGTCGTACATGGTCCCGGCGTCGGTGACGGTCCTCGAGCGGCTGCCGCTCACCGTCAACGGGAAACTGGACCGGGCGGCACTTCCGGCGCCCGCCGACGACTCCGGCGCCGACTTCGTGGCACCGGGCACCCCCGCCGAGGAGTCGATCGCGGTCGTGTTCGCCGCGCTGCTCGGCGTGCGCGCGGTCGGGGTCGACGACGACTTCTTCGCGCTCGGCGGCAACTCGCTGGTCGCGGCGAAGATCGTGGCGCGGATTCAGGCTGTGCTCGGTGCGGCCGTGGGAGTGCGCGACGTCTTCGAGGCGCGGACCGTGCGGTCGCTCGCCGCCCGTGTGGCGCGGGCGGACTCGGCGAGCAGGCCGCCGCTGGTGGCCGGCGACCGGTCCGCGGCGGCGCCGGTGTCGCTGGCGCAGACGCGGATGTGGTTCCTCGACCAGTTCGACACGACGTCGCCCGCCTACAACATCGCGGCCGCCTTCCGGTTGCGCGGCCCGCTCGACGTCGCCGCACTGCACGAAGCGCTGACGGACGTCGTGGAACGGCACGAGGCGTTGCGGACGATCTTCCCGATGCGGGGCGACACGCCCGTGCAATCGGTCATTCCGGCGGCGGACGCACTGCGCCGCCTCCGCGCGGTACCGGTGTCGGGGGAGAGCGAACTCCGGGACCGGCTCGCCGCGGCACTGTCCGCGGGCTTCGAGGTGACCGCGCAGGTTCCGTTGCGGGCGCACCTGTTCGAGCTCGGCCCGCGTGATCACGCCCTCGCCCTGGTGGTCCACCACATCGCGGCGGACGCCTTGTCGCTGGGACCGCTCGCCCGGGACGTGACGTCCGCCTACACCGCGCGGGTGCGGGGGCATGCACCGGATTGGGTGCCGCTCCCGGTGCAGTACTCCGACTACAGCGTCTGGCAGCGGACGCTGCTCGGAGCGGAGGACGATCCGGGCTCGCTGATGTCCCGCCAGCTCGGGTACTGGCGTTCCGCGCTCGCCGACGCGCCGATCGTCACGGACCTGCCGATGGATCGCCCCCGCCCCGAGCACCGGACGCTCGCCGGCGCGCGGGAGTCGTTCGACATCGGGGACCGCCTGCACCGGAAGGTGGTCGCTCTGGCGCGGGAACACGATGCGACGGTGTTCATGGTGACGCACGCGGCGTTCGCGGTCCTGGTGTCCCGCCTGGGGAGCACCGCCGACGTGATGATCGGATCGGCGGTGGCGGGGCGTGGAGAGGCCGTCCTCGACGACGTGGTCGGGATGTTCGTCAACACGCTGGCGCTGCGCACCCCGGTCCGCGGGGCCGACTCGTTCGCCGCGGTGCTCGCCGCCGTGCGGGACCGCGACCTGGAGGCGTTCGCGCACGCGGAGGTGCCGTTCGAGCGGGTCGTCGAGGCACTCGCACTGCCGCGCACCACCGCCCACGCCCCGCTGTTCCAGGTGCTGTTCGAGTTCCAGGACGTCGAGCGGCCCACCCCCAGCCTGCCGGAACTGGACGTGGACGAGATCGACCTCGGTGTCTCCGTCTCCACGTTCGACCTGCAGCTGACCCTGGCAGAGCGGTTCGGGGAGGACGGGGCGCCCGCCGGGATCAGCGCCGGATTCACGTATGCCACCGACATCTTCGACGCCGCGACCGTCCGGAAGTTCGCCGAACGCTACGTGCGGCTCCTCGACACGGTGGTCGCCGACCCGGACGTTCCGCTGGCCCGGTTCGATCTGCTGTCCCCCGGCGAACGCGAGGCGTTGGTGCCCGTGCGCGGTCGGCCCACCGGCACCACCCGGCTGCTGCCGGAGATCCTCTCCGCCGCGGCCGCCCGCGACCCGCACGCCGTCGCGCTGTCGTACGGCAACGCGGTGATGTCGTACCGCGAACTCGACGACTGGTCGAACCGCCTGGCGTGGGTGCTGATCCGCCGCGGAACCGGGCCGGAGGACCACGTGGCGATCGGGCTCGTCCGATCCGTGGAACTGGTGGTGGCGGTGTGGGCGGTCGCGAAATCGGGTGCGTCGTTCGTGCCGGTGGATCCGAGCCTGCCGTCCGCGAGGATCACCGACATCCTCGCCGACTGCGGGGCCGTGGTGGGACTCACCGTCGCCGAACAGCGCGACCGGATGCCGGACGGCGTGGAATGGCTGCACCTCGACTACCCGGGGCCGACACGGAGGTGGGAGTCCCGGTCGATCACCGACGAAGACCGGGTCGTGCCGCTGCGACCGGACCACCCGGCGTACCTGATGTACACGTCCGGGTCGACGGGCGCGCCGAAAGGTGTCGTGGTCCCGCACGCGGGGTTGCAGAACTTCACAATCGATCAACGCACGCGGTATGCGACGACGAACGCGTCGCGTGTGCTGAATCTCGCGTCGCCCGGCTTCGACGCGACGATGCTCGAATACCTGATGGCGTTCGGTGCGGGCGCGCGGCTGGTGATCGCGGCGCCGCACGTGTACGGCGGCGCCGCACTGACGGAACTGCTGGCGGCAGAGCGGATCACGCACGCATTCACCACCCCGGCGGTGCTGGCCACGATCGACCCGCGCGGCTTGCGGTTGCTGCGCGCCCTCGTCGTCGGCGGCGAACGCTGCCCGCCGGAGTTGCTGGCCCGCTGGGCGTCCGGGCGCACCCTGCTCGTCGGCTACGGCCCGACGGAGACGACGGTGATGTCGAACATCGGCGACCCGATGGCCCCCGGTGACCCCGTGCGGATCGGCCACCCGATGCGCGGTGTCCGCGAACTCGTCCTCGACGAGTGGTTGCGGCCGGTGCCCGTCGGCGTGGTGGGTGAGCTGTACGTGCTGGGGGACGGTCTGGCACGCGGCTACCACCGGCGGGCAGGCGCGACCGCCGCCGCGTTCGTGGCGAACCCGTTCGACCACCCGGGCTCGCGGATGTACCGCACCGGAGATCTGATGCGGTGGACGAAGGACGGTCGGCTGGAATATCTGGGCCGCAACGACTTCCAGGTCAAGCTGCGCGGCCAGCGGGTCGAGCCGGGGGAGGTGGAGGCGGCGCTCACCCGCTGCCCCGGTGTCGCGCAGGCGGTGGTCGTAGTGCGCCGCACACCCGCCGCCGAGGCGGTCCTCGCCGGATACGTCACGGCCGAGGACGGCGCGGATCTCGACACCACGGAGGTGCTGCAGTTCGCCGGATCGGTGCTCGCCCCGTTCATGGTGCCCGCCTCGGTGACCGTACTCGACCGGCTTCCGCTCGGCGCCAACGGCAAGGTCGACCGGCACGCGCTGCCCGAACCCGAATTCGCCCCCCGCATCTTCCGTGCGCCCGGCACCCCGTTCGAGTCCGCGGTGGCCGACGTGTTCGCCGAGGTCCTCGGAACCGGTGTCGTCGGAGCCGACGACGACTTCTTCGCGTCCGGCGGCAACTCGCTGACCGCGACACAGGTGGTCGCGCGCATCAACTCCGCGCTCGATGCCGACGTCGGTGTGCGGGACGTGTTCGAGGCCCCGACCGTGCGGGCGCTCGCGGCACGGATCGCCCGGGAGACCGCGGGCGGCGAGGCCCGGCCCACGGTGGCGGTGCCCCGGCGCCCGGACCCGGTGCCGCTGTCGTGGGCGCAGCACCGGATGTGGCTCCTCAATCAGTTCGACCCGTCCTCGCCTGCGTACAACGTCGCGATGATCGTCCGGCTGTCGGGCGACCTCGACGTCGACGCGCTCACCGCCGCGCTCGCCGACGTCGTGGAGCGGCACGAATCGCTGCGCACCCGGTACCCGTACGGCGACACCGGACCCACCCAGGTGATCGTCGGCGCGGGGCACGTCGCGCAACTCACCGTGTCGACGTCCGAAGATCCCGTACCCGGCCAGATCTCGGAACTCGTGTCCGCGGGATTCGATGTCGCCGCCGAAGTGCCGATGCGGGCCCGGCTGTTCGCACTCGGCGACCGGGAGCACATCCTCGTCGTCGTGGTGCACCACATCGCCGCCGACGGGTTCTCGATGGTCCCGCTCGCCCGCGACGTGCTGACCGCCTACACCGCGCGGTCCGAGGGTTGCGCGCCGGGCTGGGAGCCGCTGCCGGTGCAGTACCCCGACTACACCGTGTGGCAGCGGGAACTCCTCGGCTCGCAGGACGATCCGCACTCCCTGCTCTCCCGGCAACTCGACTACTGGCGGTCCGCGCTCGCCGATGCGCCCGCCGTGACCGAGTTGCCCACGGACCGTGACCGTCCGCCCCGTCGGTCGGCCGCGGGTGACCGGGTGACGTTCACGATCGGCGCCGACCTGCACCGCGAGGCGGTGGCGTCGGCGCGGATCCGGCGGTGCACCGTCTTCATGATCGTGCACACCGCCCTCGCGGTGTTGCTGTCCCGTTCGGGTGGTTCCGGCGACGTGGTGATCGGGTCGCCGGTCGCAGGCCGGGGCGAGGCCGTCCTCGACGACGTGGTGGGCATGTTCGTCAACACCCTCGTGCTGCGGACCCACGTGTCGGGGACGTTCGACACTCTGCTGGAGCGGGTCCGCGAGACCGACCTCGCGGCCTACGCCCACGCCGACGTGCCGTTCGAGCGGGTGGTGGAGGCGCTGAACCCGCCGCGCTCCCAGTCCCATTCACCCCTGTTCCAGGTGTTGCTCGAATTCCGGAACACCGAGAACCCCGATCTCGCCCTCCCGCACCTCGAGGCCGAAGTCCTCGAACCGGACGTCGAGGTGTCCCTGTTCGACCTGCACCTGACGGTGCGGGAGCGTTACGACGAGTGCGGAACACCGGAAGGGATGACGGCCGGGTTCACCTACACCACCGACATTTTCGACGAGGCGACCGTGCGAGCTCTCGCCGGGCGGTTCACCCGGATCCTCGCCGCGTCCGTCGCGGATCCGAGTGTCCCCGTCGGCGACGTCGACCTGTTGGCCCCGGACGAGCGCACCCGCATCCGCGAATGGAGCACGGCGGCCCGGACGTTCGTGCTCGACCCCCGGCTGCAGCTCACCCCGGAGGGCGTGACCGGCGCGGTGTATGCCGGCGACACGCGGGAGCCCCACACGTCGGCGCGCGCGACGGCCACCACATTCGTCGCGAACCCGTTCGGGCCCCCGGGCTCCCGGATGGTCCGCACGGGCGGACACGCTCGGTGGAACCGGTCCGGACGACTGCTGGCGGTCGACGCCGCCGGATCGCCGGCACGCTCGGTCGCGGACGCCGTGGCGAATCACCCGGCGGTCCGTGAGGCAGTGGTCCTCACGACCGCGACCGGTGTGACCGCCTTCTGGGTGCCTGCGGCCGCGGCGGCCGTGCTGCCGACTGCGGAGGACCTGCAGGAGTTCAGTGCCGGACGGCTCGACGCCCGCTCGGTGCCCACCCGGTTCGTCGCACTCGGGGCCGTCCCGCGAACGGCGGGCGGCGAGGTGGACGAGAACGCGCTGCGCGCACTCGTGTCCGAGGCGGAGCCGGCGGCGCGGCCACGCTGGACGGCGCTGCAACGGTCGGTGGCCGAACACTGGGCGGCCGTGCTCGGGCACGACGACTTCGGCCCCGAAGACGGATTCTTCGACGTCGGCGGCAACTCCCACCGCGTCGTGGAACTGCAGCGGCGTCTCGACGGGCAATGGCCCGGCGCCCTGAGGGTGGGTCAGCTGTTCGATCTCGTCACCGTGGCGACGCAGGCCGAGGCGCTCACGCATTCCACCGGCAGCGAGGCGTCCGCGCCCGCCACCTACGAGTTCTGACCAGCAGGGAGGAGGCAACCGTGACCGTGCGACATCCCACACCGGACGACGACATCGCCGTGGTCGGTATCGCCGCGCGCTACCCCGAGGCCGCAAACCTGGCGGAGTTCCGCGCCAATCTCGCGGCGGGCCGGGATTCGGTGCGTCCACTGTCGCGGTCCCGGGCCGAGGCGACCGGGCTGGGGCCTCCGTCCCACTACCACCCGATGGGGTTCGTCGAGGACATCTCCACGTTCGACTACTCCTACTTCACCCTGTCGAAACGGGAAGCGTCGCTGATCGATCCGCAGCAGCGGCTCGCGCTGGTCCTCGCGTATCAGGCGGTCGAGGACGCCGGGTACGCGGTGACCGACTTCCGGGACAGCGCGACGGCGGTGGTGTTCAGTGCCGCCGCGTCGACGTATCCGGCGATGTGGGCGGAACCGGGTGTGCTGAGCACCCTGGGCAACGTTCCGTTCGCCGTCCCTGCCCGGATCGCGTATCACCTCGGCCTCACCGGCCCCTGCTACGCCGTCGATTCGGGATGCAACGGGTCGCTCATCGCCGTGCACCACGCCTGCCGGGAGCTGCGGTCGGGCGACGCCGACTTCGCCATCGCCGGCGGAGTGAGCCTGCGCGTGAACGGTATCCGCGCCGAAATGGCGGAGGGGTCCGCGGAACTGATGTCACCCGGCGGCCGCTGCCGCGCATTCGACGCCCACGCGGACGGCACCGCGGTCGGGGAGGGCGGGGCGGCGCTTCTGCTCACCACGATGGCCCGCGCCCGCGCCGACCGCCTCCCGGTCCACGCCGTGATCCGCGGCACCGCCACGGTGTCCAGCGGTCATTCGTCCGCGACCATCAGTTCCCCGAGCGCCCGGGCGCAGGTGGCCGTCATCTCCCGGGCCTGGCAGAACGCGGGCCTCACCCCGGGCGACGCCGGGTACCTGGAGGCGCACGGTTCGGGAACCCCGCTCGGCGACGCCGTCGAACTCGAAGGGATCGCGGCCGCGTTCCGGGACCGCCCGGGCGTCCTGCCGATCGGATCGGTGAAGACCAACATCGGGCACCTCGACCACGCGGCCGGGGTATCCGGCCTGGTGAAGGCGATCATGGCCGTCGAGCACGGCGAGCTGTACCCGTCGCTGCACTTCGAACACCCCACCGGCGGAGTCGATCTGGCGGGCATCGGCATCGAGGTGGTCACCGGGGCCCGGATGTGGAGCGAGGACACCGGGCCGCGGCGGGCGGGGGTGAGTTCGTTCAGCCTCGGCGGCATCAACGCGCACTGCGTGGTGGAACAGCCACCGGAGCGCGCCGTCGCCGTCCGACCCGACACCGGCACCGCCCGGCTCGTGGGGGTGTCGGCGAAGAGCGTGGGCGCGCTGGCCGCGCTGTGCGCCGAACTGGCGACGGCCGTGCGCGCGTACGACCTCGACGACGTCGTCTTCACCCTCAACCGGGGCCGGCCGTACCACGACCACCGGGTGGCCGTGCAGGCACGCAGCATCGCCGAACTCTCGCGGTCGCTCGCCGTGCGTGCCGCGGAACTCGGCGGCCGCGGCGAGAACCCCGCACCGGCCATTCGTCCGCGCCCGGCCGTGGCGTTGCTGCTGTCACCCGACCGGATGCCTGCCGCATTGCGCGGCCGCGACCTGCCGCCGGAGCTTCCCGCCACCGGCGACGAGGCGGACCTCCTCGCCGGACAGATTGCCGTACACGGGGAACTCCGCGCCGCCGGCGTCACCGTCGACGCAGTCCTCAGCGGCGGAGTGTCCCGCTACGCCGCCCGGTACCTGCGGGATCCACTGTCGGCGGTGGACGCCGCCGACCTCGCGGCCGCGGCCGCGAACCCCGCGATCGACACCGACAGGCTCGTCGCCGTCGCGAAGGGAATGCTCGCGGACGGACCCGTCGTCTTCGTCGAGCCGAGCCCGGCGGGGCGCCTCGGCGCACTACTTGCCGACGCGCTCCGGGACGCCGTCATCCTGCGGGCACCGGACACGTTCGAGGCGACCATGCACCTCCTCGCCGGTCTGTACGAGCGCGGCGTCGATCTCGACTGGGCGGCCGTCGACGTCGCCGACGACTCCGCCTGGCGGGTACGCCTGCCCGGGCACCCGCTGCGCGGTTCGCGGTGCTGGTTCGACCTTCCCGGCGGGCCCGACCGGACCGGCACACCCGAAGTTCCTTCGGCGGAGCCGAGCCCGCAGCCGGTGACGGCGGCACCGGAAGACAGCCTCGACTGGCTGCAGACCACACTGCGCGAACTGCTCCACACGGAGCACGACGTCGGCGCCGAGGACGACTACTTCGACCTCGGCGGAAACTCGCTCATCGGCATGCAACTCGTCGACCGGGTGTCGGACCGGTACGGGGTGCGGCCCAAACTCATCGACCTCTACGAGCGGCCGAAGGTGTCGGACTTCGCCGCCCTCCTCGCCGGCGGCACCTCCGCGGCCGGTGGGCTGCCCCCGATCACACCGCGCGGCCGACACGTGATGTCGTTCGGCCAGGTACGCATGTGGTTCCATCATCAGCTCGACGCCGCCACCACCATCTACAACCTCCCGATGGTCAGCGACCTGCACGGTCCGATCGACGAATCCGCCGTCCGCGGAATGTGGGACGATCTCGCCGCGCGGCACCGGGTGCTGCTGTCCAACTACGTCGAGGTCGACGGGGAGCCGGAACTGCGCATCCGCGACTCCCTCGGCGACTTCTTCCGCACCGCCGACGTGTCGAGTGAACCGGATCCGGTGGCCGCGGCCCGCGCACTCGTACACGAGGCCGCGGCGGCGCCGTTCGATCTGGCCACCGACCCGCTCGTGCGGGCACTGCTGATCAGGCTCGGCCCGGACGAGCACGTCCTGCAGGTCACTACCCACCACTCCGTCAACGACGGGGGTTCGCCGAGAATCTTCGAGCAGGAACTGCCCGCCCTCTACGCGGCCCGCCGCGCCGGTCGCCCCGCCGACCTCACGCCGCTCCCCGTCCAGTACTGGGACTACGCCCTGTGGCAGCGGGAGCTGATCGCGAGCGCCGCGCTCGACGGCGAACTCGACTACTGGCGAACAGCGCTGCACGACGTTCCGCTGCTGCGGCTGCCCACCGACTTCCCGCGCCCGGAGCGGAAGAACTTCACCGGGGCGTTCCACACGTTCACCGTCTCCGAAGAACTGACCCGGAGCCTGCGGGACGTGGCGCGGCGGGAGTCCGTGTCGCTGTTCGTGGTGCTGCTCTCCGCGTTCTACCTCCTCATGGCCAGCCGCAGCCACCAGCGCGACCTCGTGGTCGGGACACCGACGACCGGACGCAACCGGCCGGAACTGTCCGGCATGATCGGGTACTTCAACAGCACGGTGGCCCTGCGCGCCGACCTGTCCGGGGAACCGAGCATCGCGGAACTGTGCGGGCGGGTGCGGGACGTCGTGCTCGGTGCCCTCGAACACCAGGAGATCCCGTTCGACCGCGTCGTCACCGCACTCACCGGCGACCGGGACCTCAGCCGGACACCACTGTTCGACGTCTGCCACGTCCACCAGGAACTGCCGGCGCTGCAGTCGCAGCACGGACTCACCGAGACGCTGTTCGACCAGGACGACCCCGCCGCCATCGCGTTCGGCGGGGTGCCGTCGGGCACGGCCAAGTTCGATCTCACCCTCGTCACCACGGAACGGGGCGGCGAGGACGACATGGCCGCGGGACTCGAGTTCAGCACGGAACTGTTCACCGAACAGACCGCCGCCGCGCTGTGCGACGAATACGTCCGCATCCTGGAAGGAATCGTGGGATCGTCTCGCACGCAGACTATTTCGATGTTCCTCACCGACTCGTCACCGGCGCCTGCGACTGCATCGCCTGTGCCGCTTTCGGTCGCGCCACCACTGGTCCCGGCCGACCGGCCCCGGCAGCCCGCCGACGGCGCCGGGTCGCCGAGCTATTCCGTGGCACGGGTGACGGCGACGCTCGACGGAAACCCGGATCTTCCGGAACTGCTCGCCGCCTGGCTCACGCTGCTCGCCTGGTACACCGCCCAGGACGAGGTGGCGGTGGCCGTGTCACGGATCGTGGCCGTGGACCTGTCCGCGGAACCCACGTACCCGGAACTGGTGGAGACCGTGCGCCGGGAGCTGTCCTCGGATAGCCGCGCGGCCGACACCGCGGCGCAGCACTTCCCGGTGCGGTGCGACGGCGAACGCGGCACCGTCGACGTCCCGGCGGGCCCGTCACCGGTCGAACTCCGGCTGTCGTGGACGCGCGGACCCTCGGCACTCACCCTCCAACTCGACTACGCCGCCGACCTCTTCGACGCGAGCACCGCCGGGGCGATGCTCGCCGACCTCCGCCGGCTGCACGCCGGACTGGTAGCTCATCCCGACGTGCCCGCCCAGGAGGTGGCGATGGAATACGTGCATCAGGACGACACCGGCTTCACCACCGGCTTCACCACCGGCTTCACCTCGGGGGCAGCGCGATGAGCAGCGACAGCGCACTGAGCATCGGTGTGGTGGGGGCGGGAACCATGGGCGCCGGGGTGGCCGAAAGTCTGGCCCGCGCCGGCCACGACGTCACCGTCGTCGACCCCGACCAGCAGGCCGTCGAACAGGCCCGGTCCCGGATGCGCGACTCACTGCGGCTGGCGATACTCCTCGGCCGGACCGGCGGCCCGAAACCCGCCGAGGTCACCGCGCGGGTGCACTGGACCGGGCAGCTCACCGATCTGCGCGACGCCGCCGTCGTCATCGAGTGCGTCCCCGAGCGAATCGACCTCAAGGAGAAAATATTCGCCGAACTCGACCGGGTCTGCGCGCCCGGCACACTGATCGCGTCGTGCACGTCGGGCATCCCCGTCGACCGGCTCGCGGCGAGCACCACCAGGCCGGAACAGGTGGTCGGGCTGCACTTCATGAACCCGGCACCGCTCAAGGACACCGTCGAGGTGGTGCGGGGGCCGCGGACGTCGCCGCAGTCGCTGGACCGTGCGCTGGCTCTCCTCACCTCATTGGGCAAGACCGGCATGGTCGTCGGCGACGGCCCCGGCTTCCTGTTGAACCGGGTCCTCATGCTCTGTATCGCCGAGGCGGCGGCCGCCGTCGGCGACGGGATCGCCGACGCGGACACCACCGACGCGTTGTTCGAGGGCTGTCTCGGCCACCCGATGGGACCGCTGCGCACCGCCGACCTGATCGGCCTGGACAACGTCCACGACACGATGACCGCGCTGCGCGAGTTGACCGGCGACGACCACTACCGCCCGCCGGCGACGCTCGTCGCCCTGGTCGAGGCCGGGCACCTGGGGCGCAAGACCGGGCGGGGATTCCATGAGTACCGGTGAGGTGCTGCCCCTCACCTACGACCAGATCGCGGTACTCCGCGCCCGTCTCGCCGACACCACGTTCGGCCAGTACCTCGAACTCGAGGGTCCGCTCGACGAAGACCGGTTCTGCCGCGCACTACACCGGACGCTGTCCGAATGCCACGGCCTGCATGCCACATTCGTACTCGACGGCCCCGAACCCGGACAGATCATCGGAACCGCGGTCACCGGTCCCGACGTCCTCGACGTCACCGCCCCCGGACTGCCCGCCACGACGTGGATCGACCGGGAACTGGCTCGGCCGATGGACCCCGCCTGCGGGCCGCTGTACGTGCACGTCCTGTTCCGGCTGCCGCACGGCCGGTACGGCTGGTTCCAGCGTTACCACCGCCTGGTCAACGACGAGCCGGGGATGGCGGCGATCGTCCGCCGCACCGTCGAGGCTTACGAATCGGGGGAGGCGGCCACGACCGCGCCGCCGGAGACCCGGCCGTTCGCACCGCCCACCGCGCCGCTGACGTCCGACGCCCGCTACCGCGAGAGCGTCGCGTGGGCGGACGACCGGCACTACTGGGAGCAGGTGCTGGACGGAGCACCGCGACAGGAGGTCCCACCCGGACCGGTCCCCGAAGGCGAGAACCAGCGCCACGCCACCATCCCCGCCGACGGCGCCCTCGTGCGGCTCGCGCGCCGTAGCGGCGGCGGCCCGGCAGCGGTCCTGCTCGCCGCACTGGCCGTCTACGCCCACAGCCGCACCGGCGTCGACGACGTGGTGATCGGACACCGGGAGCACGGCTCTGTCACACCCGTGCGGCTCACCCTCACACCGGATCTCACGTTCGACACACTGACCCGGCGCGTGGGACTGCAACTCCGCAGGTCCCGCAGGCACCGGTTCCTCGCCTCCGAAGACGCTGCGGGAGAACCGTGGTCGGTGACCGGCGGTATGCGCGAACCCCTCGGTGTCGAGCGCATCGGTGAGGGTGCCGTCGCCGTCGTGCAGCGGTGGCACGGCGCCGGCGACGGAGCGTTCGTGGAACTGGAGGACCGGGACGGCACCTGGGTCGTCGACACGCACGGCCCGGCCGACGCCCGGCAGGTCGCCGAAATCCTCACTGCCGCAGCCGCGGATCCGGGTGTCAGTGTGTGGGGGTCGGGTGTGGGGTTGGTGTGTGGTGGGTCGGGTGTGGGGGTGCGGTTGTTGCCGGAGATTTTGGCGGGGGGTGTGGGTTTGGGTGGGGGTGGGGTGGCGGTGTCGTGTGGGGGTGTGGAGTTGTCGTATAGGGAGTTGGATGGGTGGTCGAATCGGTTGGCGCGGGTGTTGATTGGTTGTGGGGTGGGTCCGGAGGTGGTGGTGGGGGTGGTGGTGCCGCGGTCGGTGGAGTTGGTGGTGGCGGTGTGGGCGGTGGTGAAGTCGGGGGGTGTGTTCGTGCCGGTGGATGTGGGGTTGCCGGTGGGGCGGGTGCGGGAGGTGTTGGTGGATTCGGGTGCGGTGGTGGGGTTGTCGGTGTCGGGGGTGGTGGTGCCGTCGGTGGTGGAGTGGTTGCGGGTTGATGATGTGTCGGTGGTGGAGGGGGTGTCGGGGGAGTCGGTGTCGGAGGGGGAGCGGTTGGGTGGGTTGGGGGTGGGGAATGCGGCGTATGTGATGTATACGTCGGGGTCGACGGGGCGTCCGAAGGGGGTGGTGGTGTCGCATGGGGGGTTGGCGAATTTGGTGGAGGAGGTGCGGGTTCGGTTCGGGTTGTGGTCGGGGTGTCGGGTGTCGCATGTGTCGTCGCCGGGTTTTGATGCGGCGGTGTATGAGTGGTTGATGGCGTTTTCGGTGGGGGCGTGTTTGGTGGTGGCGCCGCCGGGGGTGTTCGGGGGTGCGGTGTTGGGGGAGTGGTTGGAGGGGGAGGGGGTGTCGCATTGTTTTGTGACGCCGTCGGTGTTGGGTTCGGTGGAGGGGTCGTTGGGTTCGGTGCGGGTGTTGGTGGTGGCGGGGGAGGTGTGTGGTCCGGAGTTGGTGGAGCGGTGGGGTGTGGGTCGGGAGTTGTTCGATGCGTATGGGCCGACTGAGGTGACGGTGCAGGCGACGGTGAGTGGGGCGTTGGTGCCGGGGGGTGGGGTGACGGTGGGTGGTCCGGGGGTGGGTGTTGAGGTGGTGGTGTTGGATTCGTGGTTGCGGCCGGTGCCGGTGGGGGTGGTGGGGGAGTTGTATGTGGGGGGTGTGGGGTTGGCGCGGGGGTATCACGGGTTGGTGGGGTTGACGGCGGTGTCGTTTGTGGCGAGTCCGTTTGGGGTGGGGGTGCGGTTGTATCGGACGGGGGATTTGGTGCGGTGGGATGGGTTGGGGTCGTTGGTGTTTGTGGGGCGGGCTGATTTTCAGGTGAAGGTGCGGGGGCAGCGGGTGGAGTTGGGGGAGGTGGAGTCGGTGTTGGTGTCGTGTCCGGGGGTGGGTGCGGCTGTGGTGGTGGTGGGTTCGGGTGGTGGGTTGGTGGGGTATGTGGTGCCGGAGGTGGGGGTTCGGGTGGATTCGGGTGCGGTGGTGGAGTTTGCGGGGTCGGTGCTGCCGGGGTTCATGGTGCCGTCGGTGGTGGTGGTGTTGGGGGAGTTGCCGGTGACGGTGTCGGGGAAGGTGGACCGCGCCGCACTACCCGAACCGGACACGGCCCCCCGGGGGCCGGACCGCGCACCGCGCAGCGCTGCCGAAGACACACTGGCGTCCGTGTTCGCCGAGGTCCTCGGCGTCGAGAAGGTCGGATTCGACGAGTCGTTCTTCGCCCTGGGCGGCGACAGCATCCTGTCCATCCGCCTCGTATCACGCGCCAAGGCACGAGGGTTGGTGTTCACCCCGCAGCAGGTGTTCGAGCACCGGACGGTGGCCGCGCTCGCAGCGGCGTCGGAGATCGCGGACGGTGAGACCACGATCGCCCTCGCCGAATTCGAGGGCGGCGGAATCGGTACCTTCCCGCCCACCCCGGTGGTCCGGTACCTGATCGAGCGGGGTGGGCACTACGAGCGGTTCAGCCAGAGCGTGCTGCTCGACCTCCCGCGGACCGTCGACGCGGACCGGCTCCTCGCGACCGTCACCGCGGTGCTCGCGCGCCACGACATGCTGCGGTCGCGGTTGTATCGGGACGCGAACGGGCAGTGGCAGATGGAGACTCGCGCTCCGTCCGACGTCGGCGCCGCGTCACTGCTGCGGCGGGTCGTCGTCGACCCGGCCACCGATCCCGGCCTCGTGGCAGACCTGATCGCGACCGAGCACCAGGCCGCCGTGGAGAGACTGCGCCCGTCCGACGGGGTGGTCGTCCAGTTCGTGTGGCTCGACCCCGCGCCTGCCACCGCAACCCCGGGCCGATTGATCGTGGTGGCACACCACCTCGCGGTCGACGGGGTGTCGTGGCGGATTCTGCTGCCCGACTTCGTGACCGCCTGGCATCAGGTGGGCGCCGGGAGCGTGCCGGCACTCCCGGAACCGGCGACGTCGATGCGCCGGTGGGCGCACGCGCTGGCGGAGGAAGCCGGCCGGAGCGAGCGAATCGCCGAACTGGGGTGGTGGCAGTCCGTCGCCGGGGGACCCGATCCGCTGATCACCGACCGCCCCCTCGACCCGGGCGTGGACGTCGCCACCGCCCTGCAGGACGTGAGTGTCGAGACCTCCCCCGACGACACGTCCGTGCTGCTCACCCGGCTACCGGACCTCTATCACGGGGGCGCTCTCGACGTTCTGCTGACGGCACTGGTGGTGGCGTCGTCGAGGTGGCGAGCCGAACGGGGGATCCCCGGAACGTCGACGCTGATCCGATTGGAAGGGCACGGCCGGGAGCAGCAGGTCGTGCCGGGCGCCGACCTGTCCCGCACCGTCGGCTGGTTCACGACCGTCTTCCCGGTCCGCGTCGAACTCCGCGGCATCGACCTCGACGACGCGCTCGCCGGCGGCCACGGCCTGGGCAGCGCACTGAAGCGGGTGAAGGAACACCTCCGGGCGGTGCCGGATATGGGTATCGGCTACGGACTGCTCCGGTACCTCAACCCGGACACCGCGGGCAGCCTGCCGCACACCGAACCGGGGCAGATCAGTTTCAACTACCTCGGCCAGGTTCCGGATCCGTCCGCCGGCGACACCGCGGCCGGCTGGACCCCCGCCGACGGGTTCGGCGACCTCCGCTACGTCCCGGACCCGGACATGCCGGCGTCGGCCGCCCTCGAGATCACCGCGATCGTGATCGGCGGACGGCTCCGGGTCGGTTTCGGTTTCCCGCACACCCTGCTCGCGCGTGCCGACGTGGAGAGGCTGGCAACGCGATGGCGGGAGGCGCTGTCCGCCTTGGTGTCCCACGCACACAGCGGGGTCGCCGGTGGGCTCACGCCGTCGGACGTTCCCCTCGTCGACGTCACCCAGGACGACCTGGACACGTGGGAGGAGCACTTCGGAGCGCTGACCGACGTGTGGCCGCCCACCCCGCTGCAGGCCGGGTTGCTGTTCCACGCCCTGCTCGCGAAACCGTCGATCGACGCCTACACCGTGCAGGTGGAACTGCACCTCGAAGGTGCTTGCGACCCGGACCGGATGCGCCGTGCCGCGGCGGCACTACTCGAGCGGCACGCGAATCTGCGGGTGGCGTTCGTCCCCGCCCGGGACGGAACGTTCGTGCAGGTGGTGCCCGCGACCGTCGACGTACCGTTCCGCGAACTCGACCTCACCGGACTGCCGGAGGACGAGCGGACCACCGAACTGGAGCGCGTCCTCGCCGCCGAGCGGGCCGCGCCGTTCGACACGTCCCGGGCCCCGCTGCTGCGGTTCCTGCTCGTGTCGACCGGCAGCCGGGAATCGCGGCTCGTGTGGACCCACCACCACACCCTCCTGGACGGATGGTCGATGCCGCTCGCGATCCGCGAACTGCTCGCGCTCTATGTGGCCGGGGACGCCGATGCGTCGGCGCTGCCGCGGCCCCGGCCCTATCGCGACTTCCTGTCGTGGCTGCACCGCCGGGACGCGGCCGAATCGCGGGAGGCCTGGGCGACCGCACTCGCCGGCATCGACGGACCGACACTGCTCCTGCCCGATGCCCGGGGGCGGCAACTGTCGGCTCCCCCCGAGAGCGCCCAGTACACGGTGTCCGAGGAACTGACCGCCGACCTCACGAGCCTCGCGCGGACCCGCAACACGACACTGAACACGGTCACGCAGGTGGCGTGGGCCATCGTGCTGGGCGCCGTGACGTCCCGCGACGACGTGACGTTCGGGAGCACCGTGTCCGGGCGGTCGCCGCACCTGCCCGGGGTGGAGTCGATGATCGGGCTGTTCGTCAACACCGTGCCCACCCGTATCACTCTCGACCCCAGGGAGACCCTGGGTGCGCTGCTCGACCGGACGCAAGCGGAACAGGCAGCCCTCCTCGACCACCATCACCTCGGCCTCGCCGACATCCAGCGCGCGGTCGGCGCCGACATCGGGTTCGACACCGCGACCGTCTTCGAGTCGTACCCGATCGACCGGGGAGGCCTCACCGAGGACACCGATCTCGCCGGCATCCGGGTGGTCGACGTGCGCGGCGTCGACGCCACGCACTACCCGCTGAGTGTGGCCTTCTCCGTGGACACCCGGTTGCGCATGACATTCCACTACCGGCCCGACCTGATCGACCGGGCCACCGTCGACTCGATCGCGGGACAGGTCACCCGCGTGCTCGAGGCGATGGCGTCGGATCCGGGTGTGGGTGTGGGTGGGGTGGGTGTGTGGGGGTCGGGTGTGGGGTTGGTGTGTGGTGGGTCGGGTGTGGGGGTGCGGTTGTTGCCGGAGATTTTGGCGGGGGGTGTGGGTTTGGGT
>NZ_JBHUSF010000113.1:0-6323 GCF_042673295.1 Rhodococcus sp. NPDC057014 | reverse complement strand
CTGCCGGGGTTCATGGTGCCGTCGGTGGTGGTGGTGTTGGGGGAGTTGCCGGTGACGGTGTCGGGGAAGGTGGACCGCGCCGCACTACCCGAACCCGAGGCTCCGGTGCGGATATTCCGGGCGCCGGCCACGCCGTTCGAGGCCGTCGTCGCCGACGTGTTCGGTGAGGTCCTCGGCGTCGACCGCGTCGGGGCCGAAGACCACTTCTTCCGTCTCGGGGGAGATTCGCTGTCCGCCACCCGTGTGGTCGCCCGCGTCGACGCGGCTCTCGGCGTCGACGTCGGCGTGCACGCCCTGTTCGAGTCGCCGACCGTGGCGGAGTTCGCGGAACGCGCGGCGAAGTCCGGTGCGCCGGCACACCGGCCGGAACTGCGGGCGGCGCCGCGGCCCGCGCGAATTCCGCTGTCCCTGGCCCAGACCCGCATGTGGTTCCTCAACCAGTTCGACACCTCCTCGCCCGCCTACAACATCGCCATGGCGTTCCGTCTCACCGGCGCACTCGACCTCGACGCCCTGCAGGCCGCGGTGTCCGACGTGGTGCGACGCCACGAGACGCTCCGCACCAGGTTCCCGATGGCCGGCGAAGAACCGGTGCAGGTGATCCTGCCCGCCGCCGATGCGGTTCCGGACCTGCCCGTCACCGCGGTGTCCGGCGAGGCGGAGTTGCGGGACCTGCTGTCGGCGGCGGTCGCGCAGGGATTCGACGTCACGGAACAGATTCCGTTGCGGGCGGCCGTGTTCGAGATCACCGGCACCGACCGGACGCTGCTCGTGGTGGTCCATCACATCGTCGCGGACGGAGTGTCGATGGTCCCGCTCGCGCGCGACGTGACGACGGCCTACACCGCCCGGGCGGCCGGGTACGCCCCCGACTGGCCACCGATCACCGTCCAGTACGCCGATTTCACGCTCTGGCAGCGCCGCCTCCTCGGCTCGGACGACGATCCGCAGTCGCTGGTGTCGCAGCAACTGGACTACTGGCGCAGCACACTGGCCGGGCTCCCCGCCGCGCTGGACCTGCCCGCCGACCGCCCACGGTCGCTGCACCGCACACCGGACGGGAGCAGGGTCGGGTTCGAGATCGACGCCGACCTGCATCGCCGGCTGCTGGCGACGGCGTCCACACACCAGTCGACGGTGTTCATGGTCGCGCACGCCGCTCTGGCCGCGTTCCTCGCGAGAATGTCCGGCACCGGGGACATCGCCGTCGGCACCCCCGTCGCCGGACGCGGCGAGGCTGCACTCGACGACGTCGTCGGAATGTTCGTCAACACCGTCGTCCTGCGGACCGTCGTGTCCGACGCGGACCGGTTCTCCGACCTGCTCGACCAGGTCCGCGACGTCGACCTCGCCGCGTATGCGCACGCGGAGCTCCCGTTCGAGAAGGTCGTGGAAGCACTCGATCCGCCCCGCTCCACGGCGCATTCACCGCTGTTCCAGGTGCTGCTCGAATTCCAGAACGTCCAGCGCCCCGACCTCTCACTGCCGGGCGTCGAGGTGCGCGGCATCGACCTCGGTGCCACGATCGCCCGGTTCGACCTGCAGCTGACACTGGCCGAGGAGTACACGGACGACGGAACACCGGCCGGCATCACCGCCGGTTTCTCTTACGCCACCGACCTTTTCGACGCCGAGACCGTCGCGGGCCTGGCAGACCGGTTCGTCCGGATGCTCGATGCGGCCGTATCCGATTCGTCGATCCGGGTCGGCGACCTCGAGATCCTCGACGCCCTCGAACGGGACGAACTCGTACCGATGCGCGGCTTCCCCGCGGTCGCGGAACGCCTGCTGCCCGACGTCCTCACCGCGGGTGCCGCGCTCGCACCGGGTACGACCGCGGTGTCGTGCGGCGGCGTCACGCTGTCGTACCGGGAACTCGACGAGCAGTCGAACCGGCTGGCCAGGGCGCTGATCGACCGCGGCGCCGGTCCGGACGCCTTCGTCGCGATCGGGGTGCCCCGGTCGATCGACTGGGTGTTGTCGGTGTGGGCGGTCGCGAAATCGGGGGCGGCCTACGTGCCGGTCGACCCCGCGCTGCCACCCGCGCGCACCGGCGGCATGCTCGAGGATTCGGGTGCGATGCTCGGGCTGACGGTGACCGCGCACCGTGACCGGCTGCCCGGGGTGGTGCCGTGGCTGCTCCTCGACGATCCCGGCGTCGTGAACGGATATTCCCGCGACCCCGTGACCGACGCCGATCGTCTGCGTCCGCTGAGAGTCGAGCACGCCGCGTTCCTGCTCTACACGTCGGGATCGACGGGAACGCCGAAGGGTGTCGTGCTCACCCACGGCGGACTCGCGAATCTCGCTGTCGAGGAACGGGAACGCTTCGCGTCGATGCACGGGGCGCGGGTGTCGCACCTGGCGTCGCCGAGCTTCGACGCGTCCCTGTTCGAACTGCTGATGGCATTCGCCGTCGGCGCGACACTGGTGGTCGTGCCCCCTACGGTGCTCGGGGGACGGGAACTGGCCGAACTCCTCGCGCGCGAGCACGTCTCGCACGCGTTCTTCACCCCCACCATCCTCGACACCCTCCGACCCGAGGACCTGCCGTCCCTGCGGATTCTCGCCGTCGCGGGCGAACGGTTCCCGCCCGAGATCGCCGACCGCTGGTCTCCGGGACGGTTCGTCTTCAACGGATACGGACCCACCGAGGCGACGGTGCAGACCACGATCAGCGAGGTCCTGTCGCCCGACGAATCGGTGAACGTCGGCGGTCCGGGGCGGGGTGTCGACGTCATCGTGGTCAACACCTGGTTGCAGCCCGTCCCGGTGGGGGTGATCGGCGAACTGTACGTCGCGGGACCGGGACTAGCGCGCGGCTATCACCGGCGTCCGGCGCTCACGGGTGCGTCCTTCGTCGCGAACCCGTTCGGCGAACCCGGCTCCCGCATGTACCGCACCGGCGACCTCGTGCGGTGGACCGAGATCGGACGGCTGGAGTATGTGGGACGCAACGACTTCCAGGTGAAGATCCGGGGACAGCGGGTGGAGCTCGGCGAGATCGAATCGGTGCTGGCCCGCTGCGACGGCGTCGGCCGGGCGGCGGTCGCGGTGCACAACGGCACCGGCGACCGGCTGGTGGGATACGTGACGGCGCAGGACGGTGCGAGCATCGACACCGCCGAGGTCCTCCGGTACGCCGGGTCGCACCTCGCGCCGTACATGGTGCCCGCCCAACTGGTGGTGCTCGACCGGCTGCCCGTCGGCCGCACCGGCAAACTGGACCGCCGGGCGCTCCCCGCCCCCGTGCTCGCGCCCCGGGAGTTCCGGGCACCGGCCACCCCGGTGGAGGAGGCCGTCGCAGAGGTCTTCGCCGAGGTGCTCGGCATCGACCGTGTCGGGGCCGACGACGACTTCTTCGAACTCGGCGGCAACTCGCTCGTGGCGACCCGGGTGGCGTCCGGGCTCCGGGACCGGCTCGGCACCGACGTCGTCCTGCAGTGGATCTTCCGCAACCCGACCCCGGAGGGCCTCGCCCGGAGGATCGTCGACCCGTCGGTGCTCGGAAGCATGCCGGCGGACGACGTGCTGAACGTCGTCGTCCCGCTCCGGGCGTCCGGTGCGCAACCCGCTCTGTTCTGCGTGCACCCGGCGGGCGGACTCGCGCTGGGCTACGCCGGACTGATCGGGCACCTCTCGCCCGACCGTCCGGTGTACGGTCTGCAGCTGCCGATCCTCAGCGGCGGAACGACGTTCGAGTCGATGGAACAACTCGCTCACCGGTACGTGGTCGAGATGCGTGCCGTCCAGCCCCGGGGGCCGTACCACCTGCTCGGCTGGTCACTCGGCGGTGTCATCGCCCAGGCGATCGCCGTGGAACTCCGTGAGTCGGGCGCCGAGGTCGGCACCCTGGCGATGATGGACAGCTACGTCGCGGAGGGCGAAAACTTCGGTGACCTCGAAGTGAACGCCGAGGAGTGGTTGCACGGGCTGGGCGTCGAATTCGAGGGCAGCGACGACGCGGGCACGTCGTACCGCGAGCAACTGCTCGACATGCTCGGGCGCTCGTTCGGCCGGGACCCCGCGTTCGCGTCGACCCTCCTCGGCCGCATCAGCACCGGGCTGGAGAACTCGAAGCACATCTCCACCGGACACCGCCCGCGCGTGTTCGACGGCGACCTGCTGTTCTTCAGCGCCGCACAGTCCGCCGAAGGGGAGGAAGGCGAACGGCCGTCACCGGGCGTCTGGCAGCCCGCGATCACCGGTGTGATCGTCGAGAACAAGGTGGAGTGTGACCATCTGCGGATGACCACACCGGAGGCCCTCGCGGTCATCGGGCCGATCCTGGAGAAGTCCCTCGGGTCACGCCCCGATCGCGCTGCCGATGACGGGCCAGGACTCCCGTAGCTCCGTCTCGAACAGCCCCCAGGAATGGGTGCCCTCCGAGAGGTACGCGAACGTCGCCGGAATCCCCAGCGCCTGCAACCGCGACTGGAA
The DNA here is from genome assembly GCF_042673295.1 of Rhodococcus sp. NPDC057014. Lineage (NCBI taxonomy): Bacteria > Bacillati > Actinomycetota > Actinomycetes > Mycobacteriales > Nocardiaceae > Rhodococcus > Rhodococcus sp. NPDC057014. Next base: position 1,883 of record NZ_JBHUSF010000113.1, on the reverse strand, counting down.
CGCGGACGCACACACGTTGGTCACCATCTCGACCACACTGCCCCCGATCGTCTGGGGCACCACCAGCACCGGGTCGTGGTTGTCGATGCCGCCGGGAAGCCCGTTGCCGCTCGAGACGAACAGCTCTGTGCCGCGCAGACGTTCGGCGTTCACCATCGGATCGTGCACCCGCCACTGCGGGTCCACGGCCGGGCCCCACATGTTGGTCGCGTTGCCGCCGCCCCGCAATTCCACCATCGACCGCACCATCGCCTGGCCGAGCAGTCCGCTCGTCGCGGCGCAACCGCTGTACGAGCCGACGGCCCGGTAGAATCCCGGGGCCTGGATCGCGAGGTCGAGTACCGCGCCGCCCGCCATCGACACCCCGCCGATGGCGTTCGCCCCGGTGGTCGCGAACCGGCCGTCGATGGCGGCGGGAAGTTCGCTCGTCAGGTACGTCTGCCATTTGTTCCTGCCGAGGACCGGGTCGTCGGCATCCCAGTCGGTGTACATGCTGTACTGCCCGCCTATCGGCATTACCACGTTGACGTGCTTGTCGGTGAAGAAGTCCCGCACACCGGTGTTGTTGAACCAGGAGATCCCGTCCGAGCCGCCGCCGATGCCGGTGAGGAGGTAGAAGGTGGGCGCCGGACCTCCCGACGCCGGAGAGATCACGTCGTTGGCCACCCACCGGCCCATCGACTCCGAATAGACGTCCACCCTGGTGATGCGCGGCTCCGCCGAAGCAGGCGACGGCCCGAGCGCCGCCCACGCGGAGAAGACCAGCAGCATCACCGCCGGCACACGCAGAGAGATCGCGGATCGCAGAGCTTCGAACGGTCGCATGGACGCCCCCTGGCTGTGGCCTGCCCCTCCAATCTAGGACTGCGGGGTACCTGCTTGGTGCGGTTCCCGTGAACCGGTGTAAAGATGATTCGGTGACCGACAACGACCGGCCCGACGAACGTTTCACGCTCGCGAGCGAGCGGACGTTCCTCGCCTGGATGCGGAGTTCACTCGCACTCCTGGCCGGTGGCATCGCGATGATCCACCTGGTCCCCGAATTCAGCACCGGATGGGTGCGGACGACCCTCGGACTGATCCTGATCGGTCTCGCCGCCGCGGCGGCCCTCGTCGGCATGCGGCGGTGGTCGCAGGTCGAGAAGGCGCTGCGCGACGGCGCACCGATGCCGCCGCCCCACGAGTTGTGGTTGTTCGCGGTGGCCCTGACGGTGGTGGCACTGGGAGCGGCGGTCGCCAGCCTGGTGGCCGCGCTCTAACCTGCAGAAGAGGTTTGCATCTCGCGAACCGGACGTGAAGACGAAGGAGTACACGGTGGCCCACGAACTCAAGCTCGGTTACAAGGCGTCCGCGGAACAGTTCGGTCCGCGGGAGTTGGTGGAGCTGGGTGTGCTGGCGGAGGCGCACGGCATGGATTCGGCGACGGTGTCGGATCATTTCCAGCCGTGGCGCCACGAGGGTGGTCATGCGCCGTTCTCGCTGGCGTGGATGACGGCGGTGGGGGAGCGGACGGAGCGGTTGCAGTTGGGGACGTCGGTGATGACGCCGACGTTCCGGTACAACCCGGCGGTGGTGGCGCAGGCGTTCGCGACGATGGGCTGTCTGTACCCGGGGCGGATCATGCTCGGTGTCGGAACCGGCGAGGCGCTCAATGAGATCGCGACCGGTTTCGCCGGCGAATGGCCGGAATTCAAGGAGCGGTTCGCGCGGCTGCGGGAGGCGGTCCGGTTGATGCGGGAACTCTGGCTCGGTGACCGGGTCGATTTCGAGGGCGACTACTTCACCACCAAGGGGGCGTCGATCTACGACGTGCCCGAGGGCGGGATCCCGGTGTACATCGCCGCGGGCGGCCCGGTGGTGGCCCGGTACGCCGGTCGCAGCGG
>NZ_JBHUSF010000112.1:0-24686 GCF_042673295.1 Rhodococcus sp. NPDC057014 | reverse complement strand
CCGACGACGGCGACGTCCTCGCCATCGCCGGGACCACCGTACGCCCGCACTATCTCGAAGCCGGTGGCGTCGAGCAGGATCCGATGGACCTGCTGCACTCCGTCCTGGACGCCGGCCGGAAGGCGGCCACCCAGGCGGGAGTGCCGGTGTCGGCCGTCTCCCTCGCCAACCAGGGCGAAACCGTCCTGGTGTGGGACCCGGAGACCGGACGACCGCTGAGCCCGGCGGTGGTCTGGCAGGACCGCCGGGCGGAAACGCTGTGCCGCGACAAGGCCGCCGCCCGGAGTTGGGTCGAACAGCGCACCGGATTGATTCTGGACCCGTACTTCTCGGCGCCCAAGATGCAGTGGCTGCGCCGCAACGTCTCCCGCGAGGGCGTGGTCACCACCACCGACACCTGGATCGTGCATCACCTGACCGGCGAATTCGTCACCGACACCGCCACCGCGAGCCGTTCGCTGCTGACCGGTCTCGACACCGGAGGGTGGGAGCGGGAACTGCTGGAGCTGTTCGAGCTCGCCGAGGAGCGGTTGCCCGAGATCGTCGGCAACGACGCCCTGGTGGGTAAGACCGATGCCTTCGGCGGGAGCGCCGCCGTGGGCGGGCTGATCGTCGACCAGCAAGCGGCGCTGCTGGCGGAGCGGTGCCTCGATCCCGGAACCGCCAAGTGCACCTTCGGCACCGGAGTGTTCCTGCTCGCCAACACCGGCCGACGCCCGGTGCTCTCGGCCTCCCAGCTCGCCTCCTGCGTGGCGTGGAACGTGCGGGGGCAGACCTCCTACTGCGTGGACGGGCAGGCGTACACCGCCGCGTCGGCGATCCGGTGGATACAGGACCTCGGGCTGATCGCGTCGGCGCGGGACCTCGACAGCACCGCCGCCGAGGATTCCGGAGGCACCTACTTCGTCCCGGCGCTGGCCGGGCTGGCCGCACCGTGGTGGCGACCGGACGCGACCGCCTCGTTCACCGGGATGACCCTGTCCACTGATCGGGCACAGCTGGTGGCCGCGGTGCTGGAAGGCCTGGCGGCGCAGACCGCCGAGCTGGTCTCGGCCGTGGAGGTCGACCTGGGCGGCCCGCTGACCCGGCTGCGCGTCGACGGGGGACTCACCCAGTCGCGGCGGTTGATGCAGGCGACCGCGGACCTGACCCAGATTCCCATCGACGTCTATCCCTCCTCCCACGCGACCGCCCTCGGTGCGGCCGCGTGCGCGCGCCTGGCGATGAATCCCGGCCTGTCCCTTACCGACGCGGTCACCGACTGGACTCCCGCCACCACCTACGAACCTCGCTGGTCACCCGACCGCGCAGCAGATTTCCGACACCACTGGGCGTCGGCGGCACACGCGACGCTTCCCCAGGAGAAACGATGACTGACTCACCCACCCCCACCGACTACGACTTCGTCGTCCTCGGTGCCGGCATCGTCGGCTCGGCGATCGCCCGCGAACTGGCCGGATACGACCTCACCATCGTGCTCGTCGAGGCCCGCGACGATGTCGGCGACGGCACCAGCAAGGCGAATACCGCGATCCTGCACACCGGATTCGACGCGAAACCGGGCACCCTCGAATCGCGGATGGTCAGCCGCGGCTACACGCTGCTGTCGGAATACGCCGAGCAGACCGGGATTCCCGTCGAACACACCGGGGCGATCCTCGTCGCCTGGAACGACGAGGAGTACGACGCTCTGCCGAGTCTGCGGGACAAGGCCGTCGCCAACGGCTACACCGAGTGCGACATCGTCGACGCCGACACCGTATACGGGATGGTGCCCGATCTCGGCGAGGGCGTCCTCGGCGGTCTGACCGTGCCGGACGAGTCCATCATCTGCACCTGGACGACCAACCTCGCGCTGGCCACCGACGCGGTCGCCCGCGGGGTGACGCTGCGGACCAACACGCGTGCGGAGTCGGTGACGGTCGAAGCAGACCGCACCGTCCTGCACACCTCGGCAGGCGACATCACCGCCCGCTGGGTGATCAACGCGGCCGGGCTCGGGGCGGACTTCCTCGACCAGGCGTTCGGCTACGACCGCTTTCACATCACCCCGCGCCGCGGCGAATTGCTCGTCTACGACAAGCTGGCCCGCCCCCTGGTCGACAAGATCGTGCTGCCCGTTCCCACCTCCCGGGGGAAGGGTGTGCTCGTATCGCCGACCATCTACGGCAACGTCATGCTCGGCCCGACCGCAGAGGACCTCACCGACCGGTCCGCGACGGGCACCTCGGCGAACGGGTTCGAATTCCTGCTCGGCAAGGGCGCCAAGCTCCTGCCCCGGCTGCTCGACGAAGAGGTCACCGCCACCTATGCCGGGCTCCGGGCCGCCGCCGACTACGGCGACTACCTCATCGAGGTCGACACCGATCAGCGGTACGTCCTGGTCGGCGGCATCCGGTCGACCGGCCTGACGTCCGGAATGGCCGTCGCCGAGTATGTCGGTGAACTCCTCACCAAGGCCGATGCTCTCGGCGAACCCCGCGCCGAGCTGCCGGACCCGCCGGCGATGCCGAACATCGGTGAGGCCTTCACCCGCCCGTACCAGGACGGTGCGCGCATCGCCGCGGACGCCGAATACGGCAAGATCGTCTGCTTCTGCGAGCGGGTCACGGCCGGTGAGATCCGCGATGCCTACGCCTCGCTCATTCCCCCGGCCGGGCTCGAGGGTCTGCGCCGACGCACCCGCGCCATGAACGGCCGATGCCAGGGCTTCTTCTGCGGAGCGGAGGTGGGCGCCCTGGCCGAGGGCTACCGATGCGCCGGCCGCTCCGCCGCCACGACACCGAAGGAAAACCGATGAGCGTCCCTCCCTCACCACGCGCCGTGATCACGACCGACATCGCGATCGTCGGTGGCGGTCCGGCGGGCCTGTCCGCCGCCACCCGGCTCGGCAAGGTCTACGGCCGCCGCGCCCTCGTCCTCGACCGGGAGAGCCGTGCCGGCGGAATCCCCAGGCACTGCGACCATCCCGGGTACGGCATCCGCGACCTCCACACCTTCATCGGAGGTCCCGCGTACGCCGAGCGCCTGGTCCGGTCGGCGACGGACGCCGGGGCAGACATCCGGACCAACGCGACGGTCACCGCCGTCCACCCCGACGGCGCGCTCGATGTCACCAGCCCGGCCGGACTGCTGCGGGTGGAGGCGAAGGCGCTCGTCCTCGCGACCGGTGCCCGCGAGCGGGCCCGCCCGGCCCGCCTCATCCCGGGTGACCGACCCGCCGGCGTCTACACCACCGGGCAGTTGCAGAATCTCGTGCACCTGCACCACGGTCGCGTCGGCAACCGTGCCGTGATCGTCGGCGGCGAACTCGTGAGTTGGTCCGCGGCAATGACACTGCGCCACGCCGGCTGCGACACCGTACTGATGACCACGCAATACCCCTCACCGGAGTCGTACGCCGCCTTCACCATCCCCGGCAAGGCACTGTTCCGGTTCGCGATCGCCACCCGCACCCGCGTCGTCGGCATCATCGGCCGCAAGAACGTCGAAGCCATCGAGATCGAGCACCTCGACACCGGAGTCCGGACGAAAATCGACTGCGACACCGTCATCTTCACCGGCGATTGGATCCCCGACCACGAACTGGCCCGCAGCGCGGGCATCGAACTGGATCCCGGTACCAAGGGGCCGCTCGTCGATACCGCCCTGCGTACCAGCGCGCGCGGCGTCTTCGCCGCCGGCAACGTCCTGCACCCGGTCGACACCGCGGACATCGCAGCACTCGACGGCACCTTCGTCGCCGATCAGGTGGCCGGCTACCTCGACTCGCATGCGCCCGCTCCCGCCGGAGAGGCGCTGCGCATTCTCGCCGAAAAGCCGTTCCGGTGGGTATCTCCCGGCCTGCTGCGCCCGAGCGACCCGGCGCCGCCGCGACAGCGCCTGCTGCTGTGGACGGACACGCTCGTCCGGTTCCCCAAGGTCACCCTCTCCCAGAACGGCCGCGTCGTGACCACCAAGACACTGCCCTGGGCCGCCTCCCCCGGCCGCGTGTTCCGGGTGCCGTGGTCGATCATGCGCGACGTCGACCCGTCGCGAGGACCGGTGACGGTCGGCCTGGCGAACGCAACCCGGACCGCGCCCACGCTCAACGGCGTCGGGCAGTTCATCCCGGCCCGCTGCTCCTGACGCACTCCCGCAGCCGCGATCACGTCGTGCGCCCGGCCACCCCGGGCCATCACCCCGCAAGCGGGTGAAACGACCGCGAGAAGTGGCTTTACCCGACGTTGACATTGTGTGTGACCCGGACAACAATCACGAACATCACTTGTCGACAATAGACCGCACTACAACTTGTGCGGGCGCCCATGAATCGATCGGAAGCATCCATGACAGAACACCAGGGCCATCTGCACGGCTCGGAGATGCGTCGAGCCATCACAGCGGCGGCCATCGGAAACTTCATCACCTGGTTCGACTTCGCGGCGTACGGGTTCCTCGCCGTACTCCTGGGGCAGATCTTCTTCCCCTCCGACAACCCGGCAACCAGCCTGCTGGCGACCTTCGCCGCATTCGGGGTCGCCTTCCTGATGAATCCGATCGGCGGATTCGTCTTCGGCCGCCTCGGCGACAAGGTGGGCCGCAAGAAGATCCTGGCCACCGTCATCATCTTGATGTCGCTGTCGACGTTCGCGGTCGGCCTGCTGCCCGGGTACGCCTCCATCGGCCTCGCCGCGCCCGTCCTGCTGGTGGCCCTGCGCATCCTGCAGGGCTTCGCCGCCGGTGGCGAACCCGGCGGTGCCGCCACCTTCCTCGTCGAGTCCGCCGCACGGGGACGACGGGCACGCACGGTGAGCTTCTGGCACTGCTCGAGCTATCTCGCCAACGCCGCCGCCTCGATCCTCGTCCTGAGCCTGAACGCGGCCCTGAGCGACGACGCGATGTTCGCCTGGGGCTGGCGGATACCGTTCCTGATCGCCGGTCCACTCGGACTGGTGGGCCTCTACATTCGGCTCAAGCTCAGCGACACAGCGGAATTCGAGCGCCTGCAGGCGTCCGGCGAGGTGAGCGAGTCGCCCATCAAGGACGCCCTCGACACCAGTAGGCGCCAGATCGTGCAAGTCATCGGCTGCATCGCCTTCCAGGCCGCCGCCTTCTATTTCATCTTCGTGTACATGGAGACCTACCTGCAGGCCGAGGTCGGGTTCTCGTTCGGCATGGCGTCTGCGTCGACGGTCACCTGCCTGGTGTCGGCAGCGGTGGCGATCTTCGTCTTCGCCGGCTTCTCGGACCGCTTCGGCCGCAAGCCGGTCATCATCCTCGGCGCGGTGTCGAGCACACTCATCGTCTTCCCCGCCTTCGTGGCGTTCGCCACCGGCAACGTCGCCGCCATCATGGTCGCCCACGCCGCCATGGGTGTGTGCCTGGCCATGTTCATGTCGGCCTCCGGCGCCGCGATGGTGGAGATCTTCCCCTCGCGGGTGCGCTACGCCGGCTTCTCCATCGGCTTCAACATCTCCGTCGCGCTCTTCGGTGGCACCGCACCGTACGTGGCGACCTGGCTGATCTCCGCCACCGGCAGCCCGGTGTCCCCCTCGGTGATCCTGATCGTCACCGGGGTGACCGCAATCGTCGCCGCCGCCACGCTCCACGAAACCGCCGGACGCAAGACCGACGCGGTCATCGCCGCACGTCCGGCGAAGTACGACCCGGTCCGGATCGGCGAATGAGAAACCCGAACCCTTGACAAGCATCGCGCACGCCAGATAAATTTCTATCGTTCACTTGTCGACAATCGTCAATCTACGATGGTCGAGGAGACGAGCGAGACCCGGGACATCGACTCGGAGAATCCACGGCCCTCGAGTGGCCGACCCACCACGACACAAGGACACGAACATGACCAAGAAGCTGGGTGGCATCCTCGCTGCCGTTTCCACTCCCTTCGCCGCCGACGGCTCCGTCGACGAAGGCGCGCTGCGCAACCACGTCGACTTCCTGATCGACAACGGCCTGCACGGTCTCGTCCCCGGCGGCAGCACCGGCGAGTTCGCGGCACTGTCCCTCGACGAGCGCAAACTCGTCAACAAGGTCGTCATCGACCAGGCCGCAGGCCGGGTGCCCGTCGCCCCGCAAACCGGCTCCACCCGCACCGCGGACGCGATCGAACTGTCCAAGCACGCCGCCGACGCCGGAGCGGACGCGGTCCTGCTGGTCCAGCCCTTCTACGAGGCACCCACCCGCCATGAGGTGATCGAGTACTTCGCCACCGTCGGTGAGGCCGCGAACATCCCCGTCATCGCCTACAACCTGCCCGGTGTCACCGGAATGAACCTCGACCGCCCGTTCTACCGCGAACTGCTGGGGCGCACCGACGCCGTGAAGTACATCAAGGACACCTCCGGCTCGATCGAGCAGGCGTTCGACCTCATCTTCAACCTCGGTGACGCCATCGACACGTTCGTCGGCTGGGACACCATCGTGCTGCCCGCCTTCTCCGCCGGTGCCGCCGGATCCATCTGGGGTGCACCGAACTTCGCGCCGAAGGAGACGGTGGCGATCTACGAACTCGCCAAGGCCGGCAAGTACACCGAGGCCCTCGAGATCTTCAAGCGTCTGTGGAACGTCCTCGACTTCCTGGGCAAGGAAGGCTACGCCGTGGCCACCAAGGCCGCAGCACAGGCCGTGGGCGTCGACCTCGGTGTCCCCCGCGCACCCTACGGCGAACTGCCCGCGGACAAGAAGGAAGAGCTCACCAAACTGATCGCCGAGACCGGCCTGAACTACGCCAAGTAGACCGGCCCTCACCGACTGTCGGCGAAGTCGGCCCACGGCTGCCGGCATCGCCGACCCGAATCGCACGCGTTCGAAAGGAGCGACCCTTCCCATGACACGCGCGCAGAGGCCGGTGGCGAACGTCTCCGTCACCGATCCCGTCTCGTACCTGACGCCCTGCATCGCCGACGCCCGCGCCCGAGAGATCCTCGCGCGGCGGTGGCGGTGCAGGATCAGGCTCACCACCACCCCGACACCGCTGCACCTGCTGCCGAACTTCTCCGAACGCCTGGGCCGCGAGGTCTGGATCAAGCGGGACGATCTGACCGGTTTCGCGACCGGCGGCAACAAGTCCCGGAAGCTGGAGCTGATTCTCGCCGATGCGATGAACGCCCGCGCTACCAGTCTGGTCACCGTCGGGGCGCAGCAGTCCAACCATGCCCGCACTGTGGCGGCGGCCGCGACCGCGGCGGGCATCGACGCCCACCTGATCCTGGGTGGCCGGGCCCCGCACCGGCCCAGCGGCAACCTGCTGATCGACGACTTGTTCGGCGCGAAAACCCATTTCGTCGACGACCTCGACTGGACAGCGATGACTGAGCACGCCCGGCAGCTGTGTGCCCGGTTGCGGGATCAGGGCAACCGCAGCAAGCGCCCGTACCTCGTTCCCGCCGGTGGCAGCACCAGCGCCGGAGTACTGGCCTACGCCGCTGCCTTCCTCGAGATCCACCACCAACTCGAACTCGTCGACCGCACCGAAGCCACCCTCGTACACGCCTCCTCGACCGGCGGCACCCAGGCCGGGCTCGAACTCGGCGCCGCACTGCTCGGTGCCCCGGCGAACATCGTCGGCGTCGACGTCGCGCAGATCCACTCCGACCTCGGCGGACGGGTCCGGGACCTGGTGGCCGCCACCGCGGAGCTCGGATTCGACCCGCCCGCGGTGACCCCGACCGTGTTCGACGAGTACCTCGGTCCGGGATACGCACTCGCCTCCGACCGGTCGCAGGCGGCGACGACCGAACTGGCCCGCGACGAGGGCATCGTGACCGACCCGGTGTACACGGCGAAGGCCGTCGCCGCACTGTCCGACCCCCGCCTGACCGGGCCCATCGTGTTCCTGCACACCGGCGGTGTGCCGGCGATGTTCGCCGACGACGCCGCTGCCGCATACCCGGCTGTGCAACGCTCGAAGGGAAGGCCGCTCGTCGCGGCACAGAACATTTACTGACACTGCTTCGATGAACGCCATCGAAGCGCATCCGATCGGAGGAAGTCGTGCGGTGGAGCCGAGTCGTCAACGTGGTCAAGTGTCACGTGGGTGGAGAAATCAACAACGTCGTGACCGGCGGGATCGGTGACGTTCCCGGCGCCACGGTGTTCGAGAAGATGAAGCACTTCCGGGACAACCAGGACGAACTGCGGCAACTGCTGCTGCACGAACCCCGCGGTGCAGTCACCCACTGCGTCAACTACATCGTCCCGGCCACCGATCCGCAGGCCCAACTCGGCTACGTCATCGCCGAGTCGACCGAGTATCCGGCCATGTCGGGCAGCAACACGATGTGTGTCGCGACGGCACTGCTCGAGACCGGGATGATCCCCATGGTCGAACCCGTCACCGACCTCGTCCTCGAGGCACCCGCCGGGCTCATCCGCATCCGGTGCACCTGCGAGAACGGCAAGGTCACCGGCGTCGAATTCGAAAACCAGCCCGCGTTCGCCTATGCGGTCGACGTACCGCTCGAACTCGACGGATACGGCACCCTCACCGTCGACGTCGCCTGGGGCGGCATGGCGTACGTACTCGCCGACGCCGAGGCCCTCGGCCTGAAGTTGGTTCCCGACGAGGCCCGCGACCTCTGCGAACTCGGGCAGAAACTGAAAACTGCGGCAGCCGAGCAAATTCCGGCCCAGCACCCCACCAACCCCGAGTTCGCCGGCATCACCCAGACCGAATTCGTCGGTCCGCTGTCCCGCCACGACGGCGTCCTGACCGCCCGTAACGCGGTCGTGGTCTCGCCGGGACGCCTGGATCGCTCGCCCTGCGGCACCGGCACATCCGCCCGTCTCGCGGTCCTGAAGGCGAAAGGCCTGGTCGAGGTGGGTGAGACCTTCGTCCACGAATCCGTGATCGGCAGCCGATTCACCAGCCGCATCGACCGGCTCACCACCGTGGGCGACTACGAGGCCGTCGTACCCCGCGTCACCGGGCAGGCCTACATCACCGAACTCAGCCAGGTCGGCCTCGACCCCGCCGACCCCTTCCCCACCGGCTACACACTGTCCGACAACTGGCCGACCGGACACTGACCATGTGAGTGGGAAAGTGTGCCGGGACACGCTTTCCCACTCACATGGGGATCGTTGCCGGCAACGATCGATGCGCGATCGGCCTGATCGGAGCCTTCACCCGTCGTGGCATCAACGTGCCCGGTGACATCGTCGGCTACGACGACAGCCAGCCCCGCCAGCCTGTCCTATCTCGACCTCACGTCGGTCAGGCCGGACGCCACCAACTCGCCGAAGCCGCCATCACAGCCGTCGGCGAAAGACTCGAACAGGGACGCGACACCAGCACGGATATCGTTCTCGAACCCCGACTCGTCGTACGGGGAACTACGGCCGCACCCCGCCTGTAGTGGTGGAGACACTGCGATGGACCACTTCACCGCCGACCACTGTGAGCAGGATGCCCAGGTTCACAAGGCTTGCCGGCGCGGCCGTCAGTGGGTCGCGGTCCACTACCACCATATCCGCGAGCGCACCTGGGGTGAGCGCACCCTTGCGGCCCTCGGCACGGTCGAGGAACGCGCCCGCCGTGGTCCAAGCGACAAGGGCCTCCTCGGCCGTCAGTTCGTAGCCTTCGGGTAACCGCGCGAGTTCGTGATCGGCACCGCCGGTGAAGGTAGTCATGCCCAGCCGCCAGTCGGGGTCGACACAGGGTGCGTCGGTGCTGTCGGCAACGACGACTCCCGCGTCCAGAAGACGCCGGACAGGGAAGGTCTCGTTCCACCTCTCGCGTCCGAGAGCGCTCAACATGCCGGGCCCGCTGTGGTACTTGAACAGTGATTGTGTGACAACGGAGATCTTGTGGGCACGCAGCCGCGCGGGCGCATCGGCGGAGAGGACGGTTGCGTGGATCAGTGCATGCCGGGCATCGGGCCAGGGATCACTGCGCTGGGCTGCCGCGACGGCGTCGATGGCGAGATCGGCGGCCTTGTCTCCGGTGACATGGATCTGGACGTCGAGACGGTGCCGGTGGGCCCTGGCCACCATCCTCGTCAGCTCCGCACATCGTTCGCCGGAGTCGTCACCCGCGGTCACGAGGTCTCCGATGCTGCCGTCTGGGTACGGGTCGTGCATGCAGGCGGTGTGTGCGCTGGGGACGCCGTCGGCGAAGAGTTTGATGCCGCCGACGCGCACCCAGTCGTCGCCGAGTCCCGTCGTCGCGCCCGAGATGTCGAGCGCTGCCGCGAGTCCGGCGTCTGATGAACTGGTTGACGGCCAGTCCCAATGCAGCAGCGCCGAGACCCTGACGGTCGCACGCTTCTGCCGGCGAAGCTCGACGTAGTCGCGGAGCAGTTGCGGCCACACGACGGGGTCGGTGATGCTGGTGACGCCGAGCGTGTTGAGGTGACGCATCGCGTCTGCCATTGCAGTCAACCGGTGGTCGCGGTCGGTCTCGGGTATGTGCCGGGTGACCAGGGAGCCCGCGCTTTCCAGCAGCAGGCCCGTCGGATTTCCCGAACCGTCGCGGACGATGTGCCCACCTGCCGGATCGGGGGTGTGTCGGTCGATGCCGCCGACCTCCAGAGCCGCCCCGTTGACCCAGACACTGTGCAGTGAGTCGTGATGCAGCACTACCGGTGTCGCACTGCCGGCGATGTCGAGGTCCGTCGAGTGCGGCGCTCGGGCACCGTCGGTGAACTCGGCAATTCGCTTCTCGTGCCAGGACCCGCCGACAATCCACGTGCCTTCTTCCAAAGACTCTGCTGCAGAGCTGATTTGCGAGCGGATCTCGGTGATCGAGGTGGCATCATGCAGGTTCAGCCGCGACGCCATCCGCGATTCGGCGAAGAGCGCCAAGTGCAGGTGAGCATCGTTGATGCCTGGCACGACGCAGGCGCCGGCGAGATCGATGACCTCGGTGCGCGGCCCGATCCACGCCGCGATCTCGGTGTCGGAGCCCACCGCGACGATGGTGTCGTCGCGGATCGCGACCGCCGTGGCGAGGGGAAGCGCGGGGTCCAGGGTGCGGATGGTGCCTCTAAGGAGGACGAGGGTTGCCGGATCGATGTGAGGCATGGTCACCATCCGCGGTTCAGGACGTGGTCGAGGGTGCCGGCGAAGAGGTCGGCGTGGTCGCGAGTGAAACTCAGTGGTGGTTTGATCTTGAGGATGTTCCATTGCGGGCCCGTGGGATAGACGAGCACGCCCGCGTCCTTCATGCGGTTGCAGACGATCAGTGTTTCGTCGACGGCATGTTCTTTCGTCGACCGATCGAGGACGAATTCGACGCCGCTGTAGAAGCCCTGCCCGCGGACATCCCCGATCAACGAGTGCCGGTCCATGAGTGCGCGCAGTTTCGTTCGAAGGTACTCGCCGGTGGTCTGCGCGTTCTGTTGCAGTCCTTCGTCGGCGAGGACGGACAGCGTTTCATGCGCGACGACGCAGGCGGCGGGGTTACCGCCGTAGGTGGAGAAGAAGCGGCCGGTTTCGTCGAATCGCCGCGAATGTGCCCGGGTGGTCACCAGTGCAGAGACGGGGAATCCGTTGCCCATCGACTTGCCCATGGTCACGAAGTCGGGAACCACGGCAGGGCCCTGGGTTTGGAATCCCCAGAACGCCGATCCGAGTCGCCCGAATCCGACCTGCACCTCGTCCGCGATGGTCAGAATGCCGCGCTCGCGGGCAGCGACGTGAATCGGCGCGAGGTAGTTCGGGGGGAGCACCACCTGGCCGCCGCCCGCGAGGAGTGCTTCGTAGATGAACGCGGCCGGTGGTCGGCCTTCGGCGATCAGGCGATCGAATTCGGCGATCACGTCCGCAGCGTATTTGGGTCCTGCGTCGGGGTCGTCGTATCCGTAGGCGCCGCGGTAGCGATCCGGATTGGGTACCGGGTGGGTGGTGGCCGGCTTTCCGTAGTGCTTGTATCGGGAGGGGCTGACGTCGGAGACCGCAGTGGTGTAGCCGTGGTAGGCATCTTCGATGACGACGATGTCCTCACGGCCGGTGACATGCCGGGCCATTCTCAATGCGAGGTCGTTGGCTTCGCTGCCGGAGTTGAGCATGTAGACGACGTCCAGGCCGTCCGGCAAGGTGCCGACGAGTGCGTCCGTGTAGTCGGTGAGTGCGTCGTACACGAAGCGGCTGTTGGTTTGCAGTCGACCGAGTTGCCGTTGTGCGACGGCCGTCAGCCGTGGGTGGCAGTGCCCGAGAAGGGTGACGTTGTTGAGTGCGTCGAGGTACCGGTTGCCGCTCTCGTCGTAGAACCAGCACCCGCCGGCGCGCACCATGTCGATCGGCTCGTCGAAGTAGGTCGGATGAGTTCGCGGTAGGTGCCGTGCCCGTGATGCGAGACTGCGCGTGAGTCTCGGCTCCCACGCACGCACCGTCGTAGTCGATCCCAGCAACGCGCTCGCGTCCGGAGCGAACTGTGTCAGGACGTGCGCCTCCACGCCCGAACACCACCACGGGACCGCAACCGAGGTCGGATCGACCGTCACCAGTTGGGCCAGCACGGATGTTCCCTCGGCGATCCGGCCGACCATCCCTCCGGCCTCCACAGTGCCGCTTGCGATGTCGGTCAGGCCGTTGTAGCGCGTCCACAGTGGTGCGCCGGCCGGGCGATGGTCGAGAACGACGTCACCGTCGGCACCCGCGCGGATTTCCCCCGCCAACGGCGCGACGACAGGGATCCCCGCTGCCCCGTCGATCTGCAGGGCGAGACGGATATCGCGGCGTCCGTGAGCACGATTCCGGGGGCCGCCGAGCGCGAAGTCGGGTTCGCGGTGCCGTCCGATTCCCACCTTTCCGTCCGCCTCGACGGTGTGCAGGCGTGCCGATGCCTCGCGCAACCGTTCCCGGTCGAGCGGATCGATACCGTCGTAGCACTGGCCGTGGGCGCTGCGATCGAGCACCTGGGTAGGTCCGGTCACGATGGGATGGAGACGATTCCGGTGTTGCGCGAGCCATTGCAGGGCCGCGTCGGTCTCGCGCATCCGTGGCAGGCCGCACGCCTGCCGCAAGTGCGCGGCGACGATCCTCGGGTCGTACTCCGCCAGGTCGCGAACGTGGGTTGCGCTCACGCTGTTGCGGTGTCGTGGATCTGCGCCCTCACTGTCGGCTGTGGTGACCAGTACCGTGGTGGTGCGCAACAGCACCAGAGGAAACACCACATCGATCTCGGACTCGGTCAACGCACATCGTGCGTGGTAGGCGGCTGTCACTCGTGCCGCCTTCTCGACCAATCGGTCACCGCTGCGGCACACAGACGAGATGAGGATGGCGAGGTCGTTGACCCGGGAGGTCACGATCATGTCGCCGAAATCGATGACCCCGGATACCCGTGTCCGCGCTCCGGTGGTCGACACGAGCACATTGAAGACATTGAGGTCGTTGTGGACGAGGGATACCGGCAACGGCGCAGCCGCCGCCAACGCCGGGACCACCCTGTCGAGGACCGCCGTGAGCATGTCGGCAAGCCCGGGCAGGCGTTCTCGGTGCACCGCGACCACGTCGCAGCCGGCGTCGAGATCCCAATACTGTCCCGGCACCGGGCGGTGGACCTCGGCAGCCGGCTCGAACCGGGCGAGAGCATCGGCGATGGCGCCCGCTGCGGCGCCGATGTCGTCCAGGAGTTCCGGGGAGGGATCCGGCTCGGTTCCGAGTGGCCGTCCGCGGAGCCACGTGAGGATCCGGACGATGACGTCGACGCCGGCGATCTTCATCACCAGGTGGTCGTGGCCGGAGGCGGTGCGCACCACCCGCGGGACCGCGCATTCCGGTGCCGTGGCCTCGAGGAATTGCAGTACGCACTGTTGCCGCGCGATCGTCTGCAGGTCGGCCGCGAACGACACCTTGAGAACGTACCGGGACGTCCCCGTTGCAAAGACGAAGTTGGCGTCCGTCTCACCGGGCACGCGGGCAATCGACGCCCGATCGAGGCCGGCGTCGGGGCCGAGGTACTGCTCGATGACCGAGAGGGCGGTGCCGGCATCGATCACGGGTGCGCCCGAACGGATTCGAGTCAACCTTTCCAGAACATCAGGATTCGTGTGCACAGGCGAAGACACTCCTAGCTCCGAGGTGTGTTGCCCGCCCCGGCCTGGACCGGTCGAGGCGAGCGCTGAGGGGCCGCTCAGGCCGACGCGTCGGGTAACGACACGACGCTGTGGTCGTCGGGATGCCAGGCAACTGCCACCTGATCCCCGGGCGCGGCGGGCAAGGGCTTGCCGGCGACCTGCATCGCCGACCCGGTCGTGCCGTCGGTGAAACGCAGACCCATCCGGTTGTGGTTTCCGACGTAGACGACGTCGGTCAGTTGGGCTTCGGCTCGAATCAACCCGCTCGGCACGTGACCGTCGATTCCGGTGACCGTGAGACGTTCGGGCCGCACGACCAGTCCGCCCACCTCGCACCCGGTGAGGAAATCCTGCTGGTGCGGGGTGAGGGCGGCCTCGAACAGGCCGCAGTGCAGGGATTTACGTCCGCCACCGACCTGGCCACGAAAGACGTTCGACTCACCCAGAAACTGCGCGACGAACAGGGTGTTCGGCTTGTCGTACAGCTCGTGCGGTGTTCCGACCTGCTCTATTCCCCCATCGTTGAATACCGCGATCCGGTCCGACAGCGTCAACGCTTCTTCTTGATCGTGAGTGACGAAGATGAAGGTCAAACCCAGTTCGGCGTGCATTCGGGCGATCTGCCGCTGTAGTCCGTCGCGCAGTCGCTTGTCGAGGGCGCCCAGCGGTTCGTCGAGCAGGAGCGCGCCGGGTGCGTACACGATCGCTCGTGCCAGCGCGACGCGTTGCTGCTGACCGCCCGACAGCTGCTTGGGATGCCGGTCCGCCAGATGCGCGAGGCTGACCATGTCCAGCGTTTCGTGAACCCTGCGGGCGATTTCCGCCTTGGGAACCTTCCGCTGCTGGAGGGGGTAGGCCACGTTCTGGCTCACCGTCATGTGTGGGAACAGCGCGTACTGCTGGAACACGACACCGAGGTTGCGCTTGTGGGGCTTGACGTTACTGACGTCGACGCCCCCGATGTCGATCCTTCCGGACGAAATCGGTTCGAACCCGGCGATCATCGACAGCAGCGTGCTCTTTCCCGAACCGCTGGGGCCGAGGAAGGTCATGAACTCGCCGGCCGCGATGTCGAGCGAGACCCGACTCAGCGCAGGCCGGTTCATCCCGGGGTAGGTCTTGCAGGCCTGCTGGACGGAGATGCCGAGCCCCGGTGCGGTGCGGGTCGGGGCGGCGGTAGGCGCGGTGACGGTCATGATGCGTTCTCGTTTCGGCGACGGGGAAGGAACTGAGCAAGCAGCAACACACCGGTGGTGATCACGACGATGAGGCTGGAGGCGGCCGCGATGGTGGGGTCGATCTGCAGGGTGATGCTGTTGTACATCTTCACCGGGAGGGTGCGCAGGTCCGGTGTCTGCAGAAACAGCGCCACCACCACTTCGTCGAAGGACGTGACGAACGCGAATACGAATCCGGACGCGATTCCGGGCGCGAGGGAGGGGAGAACGATGCGTCGGAAAGTCGTGATCGGCCCGGCGCCGAGGCTGGCGGAGGCGTACTCCACGGTTCGGTCGTAGTTCGACAACGCAGTGCTGACCGTGACGATGACGAAGGGAACCGCCAGAATGCTGTGCGCGGCGACGAATCCGAGCAGCGATCCGGTCAGGTGCCATTTGAGGAACATGATGTAGATGGCGACGGCAATCACGATCGACGGCACGATCGCCGGTGCCATCATCGCTCCCTGCACCGCTGAGCGGCCACGGAAACGACTGCGGTCGAGGGCGACTGCAGCAGCCGTGCCCACGACGGTGGCAATCACGGCGGCGGCGACGCCGACCTTCAGCGAGTCCAGCAGCGCGTCAACCCATTCCGGTGATTGGAAGAAGTTCTGGTACCACCGCAGCGACCAACCCTTCGGGGGGAACGAAAACGTAGTCGAATCGGAGAAGCTCATCGGTATGACGACCAGGGTGGGAGCGAGGAGCAACGCGACGACGAGGGCAACCCATACTTTGAGGAAATTGCTCATTTGTCGGCCAATCGATCGAGCGTGGACGTCGGCTTCGCAATCCGGGCAACCACGGCGAGAATGAGCAGGGTGACCAGCAACAACACCACACCGAGCGCGCCACCGGCACCGAAGTCGAGCAACCGTTGCACGCGAATCTCGATCAGTTGCGGGATCAGCGCCTGCTGCGGCGTTCCGAGCAGCGCCGGCGTGATGTAGAAGCCCAGTGACATGATGAAAACGAGAGAGAAGCCCGAGATCACTCCGGGGACGGACAGCGGGAAGTACACGGTCCTGAAGGCGGTTCGCCACGGTGCACCGCAGCTGACGGCGGCGTCGAGGAGGCGGCGGTCGATGGTGTTCATGGAGGTGTAGAGCGGTAACACCATGTACGGCAACATGACCTGCACCATCGCGACGGTGACCCCGGTCAGCGTGCCCAGGAGCACGACGTCGTCGACCCCGAACAGCTGGAAGAACCTGTCGATCAAGCCGTTGCCTTCCTCGAGGATGAACCACGCGAAGTTACGCGCGATCAGTGAGGTCCAGAACGGGAGCAACACGAGGATGGTCATGATCGATCGGGCCCGCGCCGACGCCCGTGTCATGGCGTAGGCGTAGGGGTAGGCGAGCAGCAGCGTCAGAATCGCCACGGTCGCCGCGGTGAGCAGGGTGCGGACGAGGATCCGCACCGACACCCCGTCGGTGATCAGATTCCGGTAGTTGTCGAGCCCGATCGCCGGGTCGGTGAAGCTCTGCCAGACGATATTGGCGAGCGGGATGAAGAAGAACGTTGCCAGCAAGGCGATGCCGGGGAGCAGGAACCAGACCCACGCCTTCGGGCGCCGTGTCCGGGTTCGGGTGGCGGGCCCCGCGGAGTCCGCCACTGCGCGTTCGGGTTCGATCATCGTGGTTGTCATGTCAGCCCACCAACCAGTTCGTGAATTTGTCGGTCACCGAGTCGAGGTTTTCCGACCACCATTTCGCGTCTCCATAGACAACGCCGTCTTTGCGGTCCTCGGCAAAGGGGTTGATCGCCTCTTGGACGTTGTCGAATTGTGTTGCGATGTCCTTGTTGACAGGCAGGGTCGAGGACAGCCGTGAGAAGTCGGAGGAAGGTTGGTCGTCGGTGGCCGTGGCGATGAAGCGCATGGCCGCGTCCTTGTTGGGCGAGCCCTTGGGTATGACGAGGTCGTCCCAATTGACCACGGTCTTGTCCCAGACTGCCGTGAATGGTGCGCCCGATCTCAGTACCGCCTCGGCGCGTGCGGTCGAGGTGAGCGCCATCGTGACTTGCTGGTCGACCATCGCTTGCTGAATCTGCCCGTAGGTGGTGGAGAAGATCGTCTTCGATTTGATCGTGTCGAGCTTGCGTAGAGCGCGGTCGACATCGAGGGGGTACAGCTGGTCGGGTGGAACGCCGTCACCGAGTAGAGCGAATTCCAGTAGCCCCACGCTCAATTCGGGCGGGACGATCCGCTTTCCCGGGTACTTGTCCAAGTCGAAGAAGTCGGCGACCGTGGTCGGCGGGTTCGTGCCGAATTTCGAGGTGTCGTACATCAGCAACGTGCTGTAGAAGTAGGCGGGGACTCCGCAGTCACCGACTGTCTCGGGGTCGAATTTGGTGCGGTCGACGATGGTGAAATCGAGGGGTTCGAGATACTGGCCGCAGTACTGCCCGGCGGCACCTGCGCTGGTGTCGAGCACATCCCAGGTCACCTTCCCGCCGTCGACCATGGCCTTCATCTTCGACTCGTCGACGGGACCGTCGTTGACGAAGCCGATCCCGGTCTCGTTGGTGTACGGCACCTGCCAGGCCTGAATTTGGGCTTCCTGGAACTTGCCGCCGGTCGATACGAACGTGATCTTGCCGGTGGCGTCGGCCCCGGCATCCTCGTCGGTTGCGCTCGACTGCGCGCACCCGGCAAGGACCAGACACGCCGCCACGGTAGTGGTGAGCGCGTGCGATGCAGATTTCATGGCGTCCTCCGCCGGGCTGCTCGGGCGATCCCGAGTCAGGCCCCGGCCGCTTCCACTTGTTCGGTGACTACGGCGATGATGCGGTCGACGTCCGCCTCGCTGATCACCAGGGGCGGCGACATCACGATCGTGTTGCCGGACGCGCGCACGATGACACCGTTGGCGCGGGCACCCGCCTGAACAGAGGCGGTATCGCCGGTGGCGAATTCGATTCCGATGAGGGTGCCGACACCGCGGACCTCGGCGACGATGGGGAGCTGTTCGAGCGGTTTGAGACCTTCGAGGAGTCGGCGTCCGATTCCCAGTCCGCGCGCCATCAAACCTTCCTGCTCGATGATTTCGATGTTCTTCAGCGCGACCGCGCTCGCAACGGGGTGGCCGTTGTAGGTGAAGCCGTGGAGGAACAGCGCCCCGTCGGCGATGTCGAGAACCCGCCGGCCGATCAAGACCGCGCCCATCGGCAGGTAGCCGCTGGAGATGCCCTTCGCTGTGACGATGATGTCCGGTTCCACGCCGTAATAGGTCGAGGCGAACCATTCACCGGTGCGACCGAACGCGGTGACGATCTCGTCGGCGATGAAGAGAATCCCGTGTTTGCGCAGCACCTCCTGCACACGCGGCCAGTACCCCTCGGGCGGCGGAACCATTCCGCCCACACCGAGGATCGGTTCACCGATGAATGCCGCGATGCGGTCGGCGCCGATCTCGGCGATGCGGTCTTCGAGTTCGTCGATCAGGATGTCGGTGGCATTCTCTCCGTGGGCCAGGCCGTGCGGCTTCGACAGCCATTCGATGCCGGGAATCAGCGGACCGTATCCGGCGCGGAGGCGATCGATACCGGTCGCGGCGAGCGAGGCGCCGCCCATCCCGTGATACCCGCCGGTTCGGGCCAGGATGACGGTGCGATCGGGTTGGCCGGCGTGATGCCAGGCCAGGCGGGCCAGCTTGACGGCGGTCTCGTTGCCTTCGGACCCGCCGTTGGTGAAGAACACCTTCTCGATGCTCGCGGGTGCGATGTCGAGGAGCTTCTGCGCCAGCCGGATCGAGGGTTCGTTGGAGTAGTCGCCGAAGGAAGAGTAGAACTCGAGCGTCGACATCTGGTTGTAGGCGACTTCGGCGAGTTCCCGGCGGCCGTGTCCGACCGGGCACTGCCACAGCCCACAGGTGCCGTCGATGTACTCGTTACCCGCGGCGTCCCACAACCGCGCACCCTCGCCCTTGACGAAGACGACGGGATTGCTGGGTGATCCGATGACCGTGTGGGGGTGGATGATCGAAGCGGTGTCGAGTGCCGACAGTTCGTGGTCGAGTTCCTGTGCGGTGGAGGTCGAGGTAGTCATGAATTGTGTCCTATCGGGTCCGAGTTGGTCAGAAGCGCAGGGAGACGGCCTTGGTTTCGAGGTAGGCCTCGATTCCTTCGGAGCCACCTTCGCGTTCCTGCCCGCTGTTCTTGAGTCCACCGAACGGCAGTTCGGGTCGTACCGGGAAGGGGTCGTTGACGCCGATGACACCGAATTCGAGGTCGTCGAATGTCTTCCACAATTCCGCGACGTCACGGCCGAACACATACGCCGCCAGTCCGTATTCGGAATCGTTGGCCTTCGCCACGGCCTCCGATCGGTCGGTGTAGGTGTAGACGGCGAGGACGGGGCCGAACGTCTCCTCGCGGCTGATCAGCATCGTCTCGTCGACGTCGACGAGCACGGTGGGCTGATAGAACGCGCCGGCCAACGACTTGTCGGCCGGTGTCCACACGGCGCCACCGGTTACGACACGCGCACCTTTCGACACGGCGTCGTCGACCTGGGCGGTCACCTTCGCCAGGGCCGCGTCGTTGATCAGCGGACCCACATCCGTGCCTTCGGCGGCGCCGTGGCCGACGGTCAAGGCTTCGGTCTTGCGGACGATGGCATCGACGAGGTCCGAGGCGAGGTCTTCGTGCACGTACAGGCGGTTGACCGCAATGCAGCTCTGCCCGGCATTGGCGAACTTGGACGCGACGATCGCGGAGGCGGCCGCCTCGATCTCAGCGTCCGGGAGCACGATCGCGGGGGAATGTCCGCCCATTTCGAGCGACAGCCGCCGCAGACGTGATCCGTTGGCCTCGGCCAGGCCGAGGCCGACGCGGGTCGACCCGGTGAAGCTGATCTTCCGCAGTCGAGGATCGTCCATCAGTGCGGCCGTGACCCCGGCAGGGTCGGTGGTCGTGATCAGGTTGAGGACTCCGGCCGGGATCCCGGCCTCGGTGATCGTACGGATGATCGCCACTGCGATGAGTGGAGTCAGGTCGGCCGGCTTGGCGATGACGGTGCAGCCCGCGGCCAGTGCCATCGCGATCTTGCGGACCAGCATGCTGGCGGGAAAGTTCCACGGCGAGATCGCGAGGACGGGACCGACCGGTTGGGTGAGGACCATGGACGGACCCTGCGCGGCGTTGGGCACCGTTCGCCCACAGGCGCGGCGCGCTTCCTGCGCGCTCCATTCGAGCATGCGAGCGGAGTTGAGGATCTCGCCCCGGGATTCGGCAAGCGGCTTGCCGTTCTCCGCGGTCATCACGGAAGCGAGGCTGTCGGCTTCCGCCCGAATGGCGTCCGCGGCGCGGTGCAGGATCGACGACCGGGTTTCCACCGGGGTGGCCTTCCAGTCCGCGAACGCGGTCGAGGCGGCGTCGAGAGCGGCCAAGACCTCGACCACCCCCGAATCGCTGGCCTGCCCGATGACTGCCCCGGTCGCGGGGTCGGTCACATCGAACGTTCCTGTTCCCGACCGCCAGTTCCCGCCGATCAGCAGTGTCGCGATCGGCGTCCGATCGACGGAATCTGCCCCCGAGCCACCGGCTTCGAAACCGGCAGGGCGGGCGGCTGGGGTCTGTACGTGCATGTGTTCTCCCGGACAATGAAGTGTGATGTGCTCAACATTCTCTGTGTCAGGTCCGAGTGTTGACCCATCTGTTGACAATGTCAACACCTAATTTTCGCATTCGGCGTTCGCGTGCAACCGCGGACTGAACATTCACCGGGGCGGCACCCGCGATGACCACGGGTTCCGGCAATCAGTGACCATCACCAGCAGTCGGGTATCGTTCGAACTGCCCGCGATTCGGCATCACCCCAGGGAGGAGCGGTCATGAGCCAGGACTCCGCGGCGGCGAACTCGGAGACCCCCGAGCCCGACGCGATCATCACCGAACTGCTGTCGTACCGACTCTCCCGCGTGAGCAATTCGCTCTCACGCAGCGCCGCACTGCGGTATCGCCGGCTGTACGACGTGTCCCTTGCGGAATGGCGAACCCTCGCACTTCTGGGGGCCGAATCACCGCTGACGTTGAACCGGCTCGCGCGCCGCGCGGGACTGGACAAAGCACAGATGAGCCGCGTCGTCTCGGGGTTGTGCGAGCGCGGCCTGATCGTCAAGGAAGTCGGCGCAGGCCGCACCAGTCAGCTGTTCCTGACCGCCGCAGGCGACGAGTTGTACGCCGGACTCATCGGCGAGGCCAATCAACGGAACGAGCGCATCAAGCGACATCTGGGCCCGAAGAACCTCCGCGCTTTCGAGCAGGCCCTCACCACATTGACAACCCTTGCCCGAGTGATCGAGGAGGAGGAGCAGCACCACGAGTCGCCGGACTGAACCGCACACGGTCAGGTGTTGACTTTTACAACACTATCCCGCATTCTTGCCGTATCGAGAGAGGCAGGAATGCATGACCGACGAGGTTGTCCTCTGCGAGTGCTTCGCCCGCGACGGGCTGCAACATGAACCCCGGTTCGTCCCGACCGACACCAAGGTCGGACTCCTCCGGCAGTTCGTCGAGACCGGATTCACTCGCATCGAGGCCAGTAGCTACAGCCACCCCACCCGGGTGCCCGCGTTCGCGGACGTCCGCGACGTCCTGCGGGCGCTTCCCCGCACACCCGGGGTCCGATTCAAGAACACCTGCCCCAACCCCAAGGCCGTGCAGCGCGCCCTCGCCGACTTCCACGACGGTGCCGGCGCAGACGAGCTGAGTTTCCTGGTATCGGCGAGCGAATCGCACACCGAGAAAAACCTGCGGACCACCCGCGCGCGCCAATGGGACAACGTGGCCGAGATGACCCGCCTCGCCGATGGGAAGTTCGTCCTGGTCGGAGTGGTCTCGGTGGCGTTCGGATGCCCCTTCGAGGGGTGGGTCGACCCCGACGTCGTAGTCGCCGACGTTGCCCGCTTCGCGGAGTTGGGGGCCTCGATGGTGACGATCGGTGACACCACCGGCGTCGCCACGCCGCGCACCGCACGGAGCCTGTTCACACGGCTGGTCACCGAGTTCCCGAATCTGGATGTGGTCGCCCACTTCCACAACACCCGCGGCACCGCGATCGCGAACGCCGTCGCCGCCCTCGACGCGGGTATCCGCTTCTTCGACTCCGCCATGGGCGGGGTCGGCGGGCACCCCTCGACCATCCAGTACGGAGCCGGACTGACCGGAAACGTCTGCACCGAGGATCTCGTCAGCGTGTTCGAAGCCATGGGGGTACGCACCGGCCTCGACCTCGAGGCGCTGGCCCGAGCATCCGCCGCCTGCGAGGAAGCCCTCGCCCGCCCCCTTTACAGCATGGTCGCGCGCGCCGGCTTCGACACCGTATCCAAGGAGTCCACCCGTGTCTGAAACCACCCTCGACGCCCCCGCGGCGAATCCGGTGCCCGAGTCATCGCTGGTTACCGCCATCGACGACGGGCCCGTTCGGGTCCTGACCCTCAATCGGCCCGGCAAGCTCAACGCACTCAATACGGAACTGACTCTGGAGCTTCACGATGCCCTGATTGCGGCGGACCGCGATCCGGCAGTCCGCGCGATCGTGCTTGCCGGTGCCGGCCGCGGATTCTGCGCGGGTGCGGATCTGGCGGAGTTCACCGACCTCACACCGGCGCAGTCGGACAAGGTGGCACTGCGCGCCGATCTGACCGCCCGGACGCAGATGCTCCCGCAGCAGATCGGCAAACCCATCGTCTCCGTCGTCCAGGGTCCGGCGATCGGTGGCGGCGCCGGCTTGGCCATCGCGTGCGACATGATGATTGCCGCGGCCGACGTCAAGTTCGGGTACCCGGAGGTCAAACACTCGATCGTCCCCGCCCTGGTGATGACCGGGCTCCAACGCAACCTCGGCCGCAAACTCGCGTTCGAGCTGATCAGCACCGGCCGATTACTCGGAGCCGACGAGTTGCTGGAGTACGGACTCGCGAACGAGGTCGCCGCACCTGCCGAGGCACTCGAGCGCGGACTCACCATCGCCCAATCGTGGGCACGACACTCACCGGTCGCGCTCGGAGCGATCAAGGAATTGTTCTACCGCGTCGCCGACCTCCCGTTCGAATCCGCCATGAAGGCCGGCCGGGACGTCAACCAGATCATGCGCAGCTTCAGGGAGGCACCGTGACCAAGCCGCTCGACGGAGTCACCGTCCTCGATTTCTCCCGGGTGCTCGCAGCACCATTGGCCACACAGACCCTCGCGGAACTCGGAGCCGAGGTCATCAAGGTCGAGCGGCCCGGGCGCGGCGACGAGTCCCGTTCCTTCGAACCCGTGTTGCCTGCCGGAGAAAGCGCGTACTTCTTCGCCTTCAACCGAGGCAAGAAGTCCATCACTCTGGACCTCAAATCACTTGCCGGGCAACGCATTGCCCGGGACCTGGCTGCCACTGCCGACATCGTCGTCGAAAACTTCCTTCCCGGCACGATGGACTCGTTCGGCCTCGGCTACGAGCACCTGAGTCAGGACAATCCGGGCCTGATCTATGTTGCGACAACAGGTTTCGGACAGACCGGGCCCTCTCGCAACGACCGCGGTTACGACACGATCTTCCAGGCGCTGTCCGGCATCATGTCGATGACCGGGCCCGCCGACGGCGCACCCGCCAAGGCCGGAATCCCCGTCTCCGATCTCACCTCCGGATTGTGGGTGGCGATTGCCGCCCTCACCGGACTCGCCGGTCGAGCGCACAGCGGCGCCGGTTGCTACGTGGACGTGTCGATGCTGGACGCCCAGCTCACCCTGTCCGCCCTCGCAGCAGCACGCATCTTCGCCCTCGACGACGACCCGCACCGCAACGGAACCGAGCATCCCGGGCGGGTGCCGTCAGCCGCGTTCGTCTGCGCGGACGAGCAATGGTTGCACATCAGCGCCAGCGACCAACACTGGAAACCGCTGTGTGCCGCCCTCGAACTGACCGACCTCGAGGACGATCCACGATTCGCCAGCAACGCCAAGCGCGTCGAGAACCGCACCGACCTGATGCCCCTGCTCCGACGGGCGATCGGCGACCTCAAACGCGACGACGCCCTCACCCGTCTCGGCGCAGCCGGCGTTCCGGTCGGCGCCGTTCGCTCGGTTCGAGAGGCCCTCGAGTCCGAACACGCCCGCGTCCGCGAGATCATCCAAACCTTCGACCATCCCACCGAAGGAACGTTCCCGGCGCTGCGCACGCCTCTGATACTGACCGGGTACGACTCCCCCACCGTCGGCGTCCCCCCGGTACTCGGAGCCGATACCGAATCAGTACTCGCCGAACGACTGTCGCTGTCGCAGACGGAGCTCGCCGACCTACGTGCCACCGGGGTGATCTGAGATGACACCACCACCGGTGACGGTCGACCGCTCCGGCGGCATCGCCGACGTGATGCTGAACCGACCGGAAGCCCGCAACGCGGTCGACCTTCCCACCTGCCTTCAGCTGCGGGAGGCGTTCGAAGAACTCGAC
>NZ_JBHUSF010000111.1:0-24885 GCF_042673295.1 Rhodococcus sp. NPDC057014 | reverse complement strand
CAGCAGGTCACCCGCGCCGGTGTGTGCTAGCTTGCACCGACCTTTTGAAGGAAGCCGGCGTCGACGGGCAGGGACACCCCGGTGACGAAGCGGGCCTCGTCGGAAGCGAGCCAGAGGACCGCGTTCGAGACGTCCAGAGGCTCCACCCACGGTACCGGCATGGAATTCAGCGACTGGAACGCTGACGCGAACTGCTCCCGACTGGGATTGGGGTCGCCGGGGAAGAACAGCTGGTACACCCCGTCATGGTGAATCATGTTGGTGTTCACCGCGGTAGGCTGGATGTTGTTGACCCTGATGTTGTGTCGCCCGAGCTCATTGGCCAGGGTGCGTGTGAGACCGACGACGCCGTGCTTCGCTGCGACGTAGTGTGCGAGGTTCTCGAAACCCGCTACGCCGCCGTTGGAACTCGTGATGATGATCGATCCTCCGTTTCCGGCTTCGATCATCGACGGTACGACGGCCTTGATGGCCTGCCAGACACCAGTCAGGTTGACGCCGATCATGTCGTCCCATTGTTCCTGGGTCAGTTCCCAGGTGCGGTTCGAACTCCAGATGCCGGCGTTGGCCGAGACGATGTCGATATGGCCGAATTCGTCGAGGCCGGCTTGAACAGCCTTCTTCATGGCGTCGGCGTCCCGGACATCCGCTTGCATCGTCACGATCCGCCGCCCGTGCTTTTCGACGAGTCGCGCCGTTTCGGCGAGGTCCTCCTCGGTCGACAGCGGATACGGCACGGTGTCGATCTGCTGACAGATGTCGACCGCAATGATGTCGGCGCCTTCTTCCGCGAGGCGAACCGCATGCGATCGCCCCTGACTGCGCGCAGCACCGGTGATGAACGCTACCTTCCCGTCTACCCTTGACACTGAAAACTCCTCTCCTGGTGTGTTATTCAGAGCGTATGCGACCTAGCTCACACCTGTCAACAGGTATGTTGCCAGGCCGCCAGGGGGTCGACCTGCGGATACGCCAGTAGCCGAGTCGCGCACGTGCGACTCGGCTGTCTGCGCGGCCCGACGAGGGACCGGCTGAAGGTTGTTGCCGGCTACATCAGGCCAGAACCTCTGAACTGGCGTGATCGACGGCCGAGTCGGTGGGTGCCACACCCCTCAGTTCGGCGACGATCTGCAGCGCCAGGAACCGGGAATGCAGGCGGCAGTCCATCAGGTTTCCGCCCATCACCCAGAATCCTTGCTGCGCAGTCTTCTTCCACATGTTCTTCATCGTGAAGTCATCGTCGAATCCCCAGATGAGACCCACCTTGTCGGCGACTGGGTCACCGAGCAGATGACGCACGCCTTCCTGCAGGTTCTCGTATCCGGTCGCCATGACGACCAGATCCGCCTCAACCGCGGTGCCGTCCGCGAGGACTACGCCCTTCTCGTCGAATGAGTCGATCTGCTCCGCCTGGACCAGGCCGATCTTCTCCTCTGCGATCAGGTCCGAGCATCCGACGTTGATGTAGTAGCCGCCACCGGTGCGCAGGTATTTCATGTGGAAGCCGGTCTCGTCCTCGCCGTAGTCGGTCCGGAAGCCGACCGCCTCGAGCTTGCCGATGAGTTCGCTGTCCAGTCCCCGGATCTTCTCCGTCAGGAACTGATATGTCTGGCGCAGAACCGGGTACGGGATGGCGGCGGTGATCAGATCGGTGTCCTCGGCGCTTCGTCCTTCGGAGTAGAGCGAGTAGACGAGGGTTCCGCTGGGGACCAGGCTCACCACGCATGTCGATCCACGCTGAACGATCGACACCGAATCGGCACCGTTGGAGTACAGGTCTTGCGCTACGTCGTGGCCGCTGTTGCCGGTGCCGAACACGAGGGCTTTACGTCCTGCGTACTGAGTGCCGCTGGAGAATTGGGCGGAGTGGATCACCTCGCCACCAAATTTGTCGAGGCCCGGTGGGTGGGGCATCTTGGGAACTCCACTGACTCCGCCGGTGGCGAACACCACATGCGGAACGTGCATGCTGCGTTCCGTGCCGTCGGGACGCCGCACGGTGACATCCCATCTGCCGGCTTCCTCGTCGTAATCGCCTGCCAGGAACTCGGTTCCGGTCCAGACGTTGAGCTCGAGCGCCTCGGCGTAGTGCTCGAGCCAGCCTGCCAGTTTGTCCTTGGGGACGAAGGTCGGCCACGTGGGGGGAAAGGGAAGGTACGGCAATCCGTTGGCCCATACCTCGTTGTGCAAAGTCAACGAGTGGTACCGATTACGCCAGTTGTCACCGATACGCTGTTCACGCTCGACGACGAGGGTATCTGCTCCCATCTGTCCGAGTCGGGCTGCCAGGGCCAGCCCTGCTTGTCCGCCGCCGACGACAAGCACTTCTGGGTCGCGATCGGCGAATTCCCGGGTCTTGTTCCGCTTGTCGAGCCAGTTGTCACCGGAGAAATTCTGTGAGAATTCGATACCCGTCGGTCGGTGATCGTCGACCCGCTCTTCGAATCCACGTAGTTCCTGCAAGCTCGTCAGCAGGATCCAGATCGCGGGGTCGGTGGGACGCGCAGGATCGTAGGCCAAACGCACAAACCCGGTCCCCTGGCCGAGGTCGGTGTCGAAATCGAAGTATGCCTCGATCACCGATCTGGCGGACCGTCGGACGAATCGTGCGTCCTGTCGCCCGGCGGCGGGCCGTAGGTTTCTGGGCTTGTTCGTCTCGCGGGTAGTGGCGAGGGCGTGCTCGATCTGGTCGCGGCCTGAGAATGTCTTGTAGCTCCAGGTAAAGGACAGAATGTCCTTCCAATGACCCTCGATTTCGAACTCGTTCGCGATCGACTGCGTCGATCCGTTTTCGAGCAGCTGGCCGAAGTGTTCGAGCCATTTCGCGAAGACATCCACGGCGGTGCCGGGGTCGGTATCCACAACGCTCATTGGGCAAATCCTTCCATCGCTTCCGGTCGGGTTGACTGGCAACACGACGGAGCAGCTCGGGGTTCAGTACGAGCGGGGCAGACCCAGCTCTTGTTCTGCGACGAAGTTGAGGATCATTTCCTCGGGGATGGGGGCGATGCGGGTCAGGCGCACCTCGCGGAAGAGCCTCTCGACGACGTACTCGCTGGCGTATCCGTAGCCGCCGTGTGTTTGGACGGCGCGGTCGGCGGCGAAGAAGCCGGCGCGACCGGCGAGGAACTTCGCGGTGTTGGCCTCGAGGCCGCAGGACTCACCGCGGTCGTATCGCCGGGCAGCGTCGAGCATGACGTGGTTGGCGGCCAGCAGCTGCATGTACGCGTCGGCCAGCGGGTGTGCGATGCCCTGATGGGAGCCGATCGCCTTGCCGAACACGACCCGCTCCTTGGCGTACCGGCTGGCGCGTTCGACGGCGGCGAGGCCGATGCCGATTGCTTCGGCGGCGACGAGAATACGTTCAGGGTTGAGTCCGTCCAGGAGCGCGTAGAAGCCGCGGCCTTCCTCGCCCACCATGTTCGCAGCTGACACCGGCAACCCGTCGAACGCAACCTCGTAGCTGGGTACCGCGTTGCGCCCCATCTTCTTGATCGGTCGCGCATCAACGTATTCGGAGTCCATATCGACGACGAACAGTGTCAACCCGTCGATGGGGCGTTTCGTCTCCTCGACTGGCCGTGTGCGGGTCAAGACGAGCGCCGCCTCGGAGAAGCCCGCTTTGGTCATCCAGACCTTGCGGCCGGTGATCTTCCAGTCGTCACCGTCCCGCACGGCCCGGGTCGATACCCGCCCGGTGTCGATGCCGGCGTTGGGTTCGGTCACGCCGAATGCGATATGGATGTCGCCGGCGGCCACACGCGGCAGGTACCGTTGCTTGAGTTCCTCGGTGCCGTGCACCACCAGCGGGTGGAACCCGAACATCGACAGGTGGATGGCGGAGCATCCGTTCAGTCCGGCGCCGGTTGCCGCGATGGTCTGCAGAGCCAGAGCTGCATCCTCGAGCGATCCGCCCTCGCCGCCGTATTCGGGCGGCATCAGCATTCCGATGACACCCATTTCGGCCATCGCCTTGAAGAATTCGGCCGGGAACTCGTGAGCCTCCTCGTGCTCGGTCCAGTAGGTGTCGTCGAAGCGGCGGCACGCGTCGGTGAGTGAGCGCAGGAACAACTTCTGTTCGTCGCGCAGTGTTTCGTTCCACTTCATATCAAATCACCATGTTCGTTCGAGTTCGAGTTGGTTCGTTTCCGCCAGGTGCGCGGCGAGGAAGAAGCTGCGCAGTCGGGTGTCGACGGTGTCGCCGCGGCTGGGCAGCGCTACCGGGACGCCGACGCCGAGGACCACACCCATTGCCGGGGTGTGCTGCCCGATCAGTGCCTTGGCCAACAGATTTCCCGCATCCAGGTCGGGTGCGACCAGGATGTCGGCCTGTCCGGCGACCGCCCCCTCCAGCCCTTTCTCGGCTGCGGAGTGCGGAAACAGTGCAGCGTCGAGCGGCATCGGCCCGTCGATGAGAACGTCGTTGATCTGTCCGCGTTCCCACATCACGCGTAGCGCGGCGGCGTCGATGGTGCTGGCGAGCTTGGGGTTGACCTTCTCGACGGCACTGAGCAACGCCACGCGGGGTACCGCAACTCGCTGCTCGGTGCGTGCGAGCGACCGAAAAAGTGCCGCCGCGTTGTCGATGATGGCCACCTTGGTTTCGAGTGTGGGAGCAATGTTGACCCCCGCATCGGTCAAGATGACGGTGCGCTCGCCGAAGGCTTCGAGGTGCATCACGTAGGCATGCGAGGCGCAGGAGCTGCGTCCGGGAAGCCGCTCTCTCAACAAACCGCCGAGCAGTTCGGCGGTCGACAGTGAGCCCTTGACCACGAACGCCGCGTCGCCCTCTCGCACGAGTCGAGCGGCGCGTTCGACGGCCGCAGCGGCGTCCGAGGCGGGGTGGATCCGCAGGAGATCCTGATCGACACTCATGTTCGAGGCGAGACCGGAGACAAGTGTTACGTCCCCGACGACATCGACGTGCGCTCCGGTTGCCACGACCTGCGCTACCGCGGTCATCGCCGCGTGTGTGTGAGGTGCGACCACGACGCAGCGTGGCAAGGCTCGCGCCGTCAGCTCCGTCAACAGAGAGTCGAAGGCTGGGAGTCCCGGGTACATCAGGGTTTCCTTTGCACGAACGCCGACACACCGTCGTGGAAGGACTGCTGTGAGAAGACCAGCGCCCGCATCACGCTGCCCATCAGAAGTCCCTCGTCGTAGGTCGACTCCGCCGCGCTGCGCACCGTCGATTTTCCGAGGGTGAGCACATGTGCGGGTTGATTTCCGAGGGCGGTGACGAAGGTACGCGCACGTTCGTCGAACTCTTCGGCGTCGAAGATCTCCGTGACGAGTCCGAGTTCCCGGGCTCGTTCGGCGGTGACGGGCTGCCCGGTCACCGAGAGCGCGAGGGTGTTGCGGGCGCCGATGGCCCGCACCAACGGTGGAACGATCACCATGGGGAAGGCACCGATTTTGATCTCGGGGCATCCGAACATCGCCGATCGGGACGCGAGCACCATGTCACACGCCGCCGCAAGCCCGAAGCCGCCTCCGAGTGCCTTGCCTTCGACCAGCGCGATCGTGATTCCGGACAGCGCTTCGAGCGCCTGAAACAGCGAACGGAACAGCTCGGTTGCGCGGAACTCGACCAGCGCGTCGGTGGTGAGATTGGCGTAGAACTGGTCGAGGTCTCCCCCGGCGCTGAAGAATCCGGATTCGCCGCGGATAGCGACTACGGGTGCGTTGCGGACCTCGGCCGAGTGCAATGCCTCGACGAGTGCCTCGATCATCCGGTCACTGAGCGGATTGCGTCGGGCGCCGTCGCGGAGCAGGACTGTCGCGACCGCGTTGTCCACGTCGACGGTGACCAGGTCCTTACTCATCGGCGGTCACCGCATCGATCCGAATCCGGTCTGCCATGAGCTCACGGGGCACCAGGCTGGTCCATTCCCGCAGGACCTGACTGACGAACGAACCACCGCGCAGGCCACCGACGAAGGGGTAGGAGTTGATCGCCAGCGGTGGGAGCAGCTTGGTGAATGCTCGCGCAGCGGTCTCCGAGTCAGTGCGCACCGCGACTCGCATGACGACTTCGTTGACGTCGCGCTCGGCGGGAATGGTTGCCACGCCGCCCATTAGCGAGCTGACCCCGATGTACTCGACGTGGATGTCCGTCACGGGAAGCTGGTCGATGGCAATCTGCTTGCGCACGATGTCGGCCGCGCGCTGGGCCTTGTCGAGGGCGTACGGCGCAGCGAACGGCAGTGACACCGATGCAAGGTATCCATCAGGAATGCCGGCGATCAGCTTGAGGGTTTCCGGTGCGGCGGTGCCGGTCACCCCGGACACGCGGACTCGGTCGGGACCGATGTCCGTCAGTTGCACACGGGAGAAATCTGCGGTGACGTCGGGGGTCAGGTAAGAGGTGGGATCGTGAATCTCGTAGAAGAGCTGTTCCTTGAGTGTGTCGCGGCTGACACGACCGCCGGTCCCCGCTGGTTTCGTGATGACGAGGTCGTCCACGGTGACCTCGGCCAGCGGATATCCGATGTCCTCGAGTCGCTCGACGTTCCACCAGTCACCACTGAAGTTGCCGCCGGAGGCCTGTCCTGCGCATTCGAGAAGGTGTCCGGCCAAGATTCCACGGGCGAGGTCCGCCGGGTCGTTGGGGTCGACCGCTCCGGTGGAGATCAGGGGCGCCAGGAACAGCGCGGTGTCGGTGACTCGGCCGGTAACGACGAAATTCGGTTTGTGCGTGAGCGCTTCGACGATCGGTTCCGCGCCCAGGTACACGTGAGCGAACAGCGGCTTGGTCGGCATGTCGTCGAATGCCTGTCCGGTGTCCTTGTCGGTGAGATCGATGCCGTTGGCGTTCCACTCGCCCAGGCATTCGAGGACATCGTCGCCGCTGACAGCGACCACCGAGGCGTCCGAATGTCCCCGTTTGGCGCATTCGTTCGCGACGGCATGAGCGGCCGCACGGGGATTGAGACCGCCGGCGTTGGACAGCAGGGCCGCGCCGCGCCGCGCGGCGCCGGGGTACAGATCTGCGAACATGCCCGGCAAGTCCTTGGCGTAGCCGAGCTCGGGGTTGCGTGAGCGATCTTTGGCGAGGATGGCAAGGGTCAATTCGGCCAGCGCATCGAAGGCCATGAAGTCGACGTCGGAGGTTTCCAGGGCGCGCCTGGACGGTCGCGGGCTGTCTCCGTAGAATCCTTGGCCGGCAGCGAGAATCGTCGGTGTGGTCATCGGCTCGAGTCCTTTGGTCCGTTGTAGGTGTGCGATGCTTGCGCGATCTCGGCCGGCACTCCGGGCACCGTCATCTGAAGAAGGGCGGCGGCCATCGATTTGCCGAGGTTGTCGCCGCGCAAGCTGCTGGATCCGCCACCGCCGAGCGCGTCGTGCAGGACGAACTTGACTCCCCACACGGTTGGCAACACATATCGGTCGATTCGACCGGTTGCGAGTGGGGCCATGTGTTCGGCGACGCGTTCGCGAGTCAGAAGCGGTTCCACATGTTCGAACAGTTCGGCGGTTGCCAGGAAGACGGTGATGTCGGAGACATCGTTCTTGTCGCCGGAGCGGGCCTGGGCGATGCGATGCAGGGCAATTTCGTCGTCAACGACCTTGTTGATATCAGGCATACCACGACGATACGACGTTTTTCGGGTTAGGTCAACAACCCTGTTGATGAGATTTCGAGCACCGGTCCCAAGGGGGTGGAGATTGGCTCGAATGCGACACGATCACCGATTCCGATACCTCTTCTTGCTCGCATCGGAATTCGAACTCCGGGAGTCCGGACGGGTTCGACGAGGGCAACCACATACGGCGGTTCGAGGCCATCCACGCTGTCGATTGCGCGCATGACCTCCGTCCAGGTGTGAACCACACCTTCGGCGCCGATGTCGTGCCAGGTGAACTCCGACACCTGACAGCTACGGCACGAGGGTTGCGGATACCAGTTCCAAAGCCCGCACTTTTCACACCTCGGCACCCGCGGAATTCCACGGATCAGCCCGTCAGTCCACGTCGACAGCAGTTCAGACATGTTATTCTCCTGCGTGTTCGAGGATCAGCGCCGTGTACTGACGGCCCGGGCCGGCTCCGACGAAGGCCAGTTCCGCATCGCGAACTTGACGTAGCCCCGCCTCGTGCCGGAGCTGGGTGACAGCCTCGGCGAGGTGGTTGGCTCCGAACAGGTACCCGTGCGACAGCAGTCCGCCATGGGTGTTCGTCGGATGATCTCCTCGTGTTTCCAGGGCGCCGGCGGCTGTGTATTCGGCGGCGGAGCCCGGTGCACAGAAGCCGGCGCTCTCGAGCTGGAGCACGATCGCCGGTGAGAAGCAGTCGTAGATCTCGGCGACGTCGATGTTCGCGGGTGCCACACCGGCCAGCCGGAACGCGTCCGCACTGGCGCGCGCAGTCGCCGACAGCAGTGGCAGCGGACTCTGGCTGTAGAAGGAGGCGTCATCGAATCGGTCTTGTGCCCAGGACCAGCCGCGTATCGACACCGCGCGCCCTCGCGGCGAGACGGCTTGCGAGGTCGAGACAACAACCGCTACGGCACCGTCACTGAGGAGGCAGCAGTCCGCCTTTCGAACCGGGGATGCGATCATCGGACTACTGTCGTAGTCCTCGCGGGTGAGCGGCGAGTTGACCTGGGCGCCGGGGTGAAGCGTGGCGTTCGCGCGCGCAGCCATCGCGATCGATGCGAGAAGGTCTTCGGTGTCGTGGTCGGACAGTCCGTAGACATAACCGTACCGGCGCATCGCCGCGGCGAAGTAGAGCGGCGGTCCGACGAAGCCGGCGGGTCTTTCGATCACGGATTTCGCATCCATCGCAGCGTGATAATCGTTCGGCCCACTGGACCGGGTTCCCCAGTCGATCCCGAAGTACGAGACCACATGGTCAGCTGTTCCGGATTCGACGAGTGCCGCGGCGATTCCGATCGCTTGGAGTATGCCGGCACCGGTGGGACTCGACATTGCGGTCACGCTGACCCGGTCGAGGCCCACTGTCGGTGCCAGATCCCCGATCGGGGCCATCTTCGGCGTCAGGGAGGCTTCCGTGACGACGCCCCCGACCTCCGCGGGTTCGATCCCGGCGTCGGCCAGCGCCAGCCGGGTGGCATCAGCAACCATGTCCAAGGTGGTACGACCAGAACGCCGAACCGGCGCGACCTCACCGAGTCCGGAAATAACTGCACGAGGCACGAATACCCGCCTTTCAGAGGATGGCGACCGGAGCCACCGGGCTGCCGACACCGCCGACGATCGGCAATGGGGAGATGACGAGAAGGAATTCGTGTCGCGACGTACGAGACAAGGCCTCGAGGTCGAGCAGTTCGAGGAAATGAACACCTCGGTTCCGCATCAATTCGATGTGAAGGGGAACCTGCTCGCCCTCCACTCCCGATGGAAATGCCTCCACCGCAATGTTGTCGGCGCCGACGAGGCTGATTCCGCAGTCGTCGAGCCAGCGCGCGCAGTCGATGCCGAGTCCGGGCCACGAGTCGACACCGGCCGCCCCTTTGCGCCAGCGATCGAGCCATCCGGTCCGTACCAGTAATGCGTCGCCGGGCAGCAATTGCACGCCGCAGTCCGAGATCGCAGCTTTGAGATCTTCGACCCCGATGATCGGGTCGGGCGTGCTAGCCATGTCGACGAAGACACCACGGGTGACGATCGGGCCGGTCTTCTCGATCCCGCAGCGCCGGGCGCCGCGACTGGTGACCTCGTTGGCGGAGTGGCCGTTCCACATTTGGCCGTCTTGCCACACATGAGACAACGCATCGAGGTGGGTTGTGCCGTGACACGCCACCATGAGGTAGTCGTCGGCGAACCCGAAGCCTCCGGCCTCTCGGTGTCCTGCTGCGTAGTCACCGCCGTCGCGTGTCATGAAGTGCATTGGTGGAGTTCGCATCCCCGCAAAGGGAACCGACTTCTCGGAGATCGGGATGGCCAAGGAGAGGGGCTCGAACGCCGCGATCGCCGACACTCCTCGTCGGCGAGCGTCGTCGTCGATGCGATTGAGGGCTCCTCGCTCGTCGTCCTCGCCCCATTGACCCCATGAGTTCATTGATGTCCTCCCGGACACTCGAAGATTGAAGCCGGTGTGATCCCGGTCGTGATTTCACGGTAGCGACCCATACCCCATCGGTCAACATACCTGTTGATGCTCAGAAGATGCGCTCAATCGCGTGTCGCCACTCGTCGGCGGTTCCGGTGCGTCGGGCCACACCCTTCTCCGTGACGATGGCGTCGACAATGCTGCCGTCGACCGAGACAGCAGGAAGCGTTTCCTTCAGGGTGCACCGACCGTTGGGGCTCACCGACGGGAGTGCGACGATGCACAGGCCCCCTGCACTACGGTGAGCGCCCGCGGCCAGGTCGGGCGCTCCACCCAGACCGGACACCACCCGTTCACCGATTCGTTCGGAGTTGACGTTTCCCGCGAGGTCAACCGACAGTGCACCGAGTGCACAAATGAAGCGCGGATGGGCCGCCAACCAGGATGAATCGTGAATTCGAGTGGACGGGCGTAAACGTACCCTGCCTTCGTCCGCTGCCCACGATACGAGTTCGTTACTGCCCACCAGGGACATTCCCTCGACGGGAGCGCTGGGATTCAGCGCGCCGGCGGCGTCGAGGGCAACCGCGGCATCCGTGATTGCGCCACTGACGATGCGGAGGTCCGTCAACCGAGTGAGACGGTCGGTCAACGCGTCGAGGATCCGGCCGACACCGAGGGCGATTGTCGGCCGCGGGGGGATCAAATCCGCGATGCGTTCGGCAATCCGGGCGCTCGTTGCGTCCGGCACGCCCGACAGGGGCGTGAAGGCCTCCTCCACGGGAGCGGAAACGACCAGGCAATCGGCGTCGACAGTGGCTGCCCCGGGTAGGTGCGGGACACCGTCGCGCTGTTCCGCCACGACGATGCGCGCGCGATCGATGGCCAGTTGCAGGTAGCCGTCGATCACTCCGAGACTGCGCTTCCCGTCGGAAAGAGGTTGCCCGGCGACCGCGACGACGGCGTCGAGCCGGAGTTCTCCGCGCAGGAGGGAGTCACAGACCCGGCTGTACGAATAGCGCCGGTAGTCGACATGCTTGTCTCGTGGCAGCCCGCGGCCGGGAATGAATGCTGCCAGCGTTACGTGTGGCGCCTCGGTGACGCTCGCCGGCACCGGTGTCCGGCGCACGCCGAAAAGCAACTCGACGGGATCGTCCGCAGTGGCGGGGAACCGTTCGAGGTAGTGGGCGATACCGACGGTCGGTTCGTACAGGCCTTCGGCACACAGGACAGTTCTCATGCCGACCGCTCCAGTCCGCCGAGGAGAGTGTCCGCGAAGCGGGCACCGATCTCCTCCGCGGGAACGCCACTGCTGGGCTGGTACCACCGGTGCGACCAACTGACCATGCCCACCACCCCCTGGGCGATCACCGCAACCGGCAGAACCGAAGCAAACACACCGGAGTCGATACCGGTTTGAATGACATCCCTGACCGCCTGGAAAGTATCGCCGGCTCCACTCCTGCATACGGTTGCTCCACGCCTCGTCCTTGCCGGTCAACCGGCCGGTGTCCTCCTGCAGGAAGACGAACAACTGCGGAAAATTCACATCGTAGGACCGCATGAGGGCGATCAGGATCTCCCGCAACTTCGCGCCCGGCTCCCCCGCACCGTCACGAATCTGCTCAGCCATCTGCACATTCTCGAGGACCGCCTGCTCGACCACCATCTCGAACAGTTCTTCCTTGCTGCCCACGTAGTAGTACAGCGAGGCTCGGTCACTGCCGAACTCGGCGGCGATCTCGGACACGCTCGTGGCGTGGAACCCTTTCGCCCGAAATACTTTCGCGGCAGCACGCAGCAACTGCTCGCGTCGCTCGTCGTACACCTCGGACGACTCCTCGCGCGCGGTTCTGCGTCGAACCCCGATACCGCTCGGTCCGCTTCTCATCGGAGACTGCCCGCCCGTGGACGCCGCGCCCACGCTTCCAGGTTTTCGTTGGCCGAAACGACTTCTTCCCATGCCACGTCATCAACCTCTCTGTTGATGATCAACGATAACCCTTCAACAGGGTTGTTGACGATAGGGTGTGGTGTGCTTAACATCGGGATTGGAAATCGGAAAAAGACGCCGTAATCGGCGCCGCCCGAGACGCATATTCTGAGTGGAAGGTCCCCACCGATGTGGCAAGACAATGCCGACGTCCGCAGCCAAGCCGTCGAAATCGCGCGTCTGGCGGCGACAACCCGCGCATACGCGGCCGAGTGGGGTCTCGATGCCGAGTCGATCACACCAGAGACCTGGGAAGCACTGCCGCTACTGAGTAAAGAGCGACTGATCTCGGCGGCGACCGACGATCCTTTCGGTGGCCGGCTGACCGTCCAGCCTGCCGACCTGGCCTGGGTATTCGCGGCTCCCGGACCCATCTACATGCCCTACACCGCCGATGACATGCGACGGGTTACCGTCGCGTACGCGCGCGCCCTCGGCTCCTGTGGATTCGGCCCGGCGGACATCGTCGATCAGACGCTGCTCTACAACTGGGTCATCGCAGCGACGATGGTCGATCAGGCCCTCCGCACCCTCGGCTGTGCCATCGTGCCGGGTGGCCCCGGGGCCACCGACCAGCACGCCGAGGTCATCGCCCGAGTCGGTGTGACCGGCGTGGTCGCTATGCCCTCATTCCTCGAACACCTGCTGAAGACTCTCGGCGATCGCCCTCATTCCCTGAGAAAAGCGGTGATCATGGGAGAACTGAGCGACGCCGGTGCCAAACAACGCATCTCGGACACCTACGGAGTCACGGTCCGCGAGTTCTACGGAGTCGGCGACGTCGGCGCCGTCGCGTACGAATGCGAACGGGGCGAGGGGATGCACCTGCGCTCCGATCTCCTGATCGAGTTCGTCAACCCCGAGACCGGAGAGGCCTCCTCCCCGACCAAGGGATCACCGTGTGAGATCGTGGTAACCGACTTCGCAAGGCAGGCAATGCCCATCGTGCGACTACGCAGCGGAGACCTGGTCGACGAGATCATCTACGACGACTGTGGATGCGGCAACAGTGCACCCCGGATTTCCCGCATCGTCGGCCGCGCCAACGACATCACCAAAGTGCGCGGAATGTTCATCGTTCCCAGCCTGATCACGCGCACCCTGGGCACGATGGGTATCGATTCCGAACACTGCGTGGTGGTCGACCGCCAGCAAGGTCGGGATGAGATCGAGGTTTTGATCAGCGGTGCACCCACAGTCGACATCGAACTGGTTTCCACTGCTCTCGAGCGTGCAATGCGAATTCGCACCGCCGTGCGTTTCGTCGAATCCTTGCCGCCGGGCGAAGGCGTGTTGAGGGATCTGCGCCGTTTCGAACATCACTGACCACCGATATCGCTCCAGGGAGAACCATGCTCACCACCCATACAGTCGGCTCCGCGGGTCCGGCCGCCACACGGTTCAGCGTCGACGCCTCGATGGATTCAGCCACCGTCCCCCAGTTCATCCGACGCAACGCCACGCACCTGGGAGACGCCACCGCATTCCGCACTCCCGAACTGGACGGGTGGCGTCCGTGGACCTGGAGCGAGGTCGAACGCGTCATGCTCGAGACCGCGGCCGGACTACTCGACCTCGGGCACACCGACCGCCTCCCCGCATTCGTCATCGGCCCCAACAGCCCCGAATACTTCATCTGCGAATACGCGATCCAGGCGCTCGGCGGCATCGCGTTCCCACTCTTCGAGACCATGACCGCGGGCGAGATGACGACGACGTTGACCGGATACGGCGCCAAGGTCGCCTTCAGCGGCTCGGCGGCCTTGACTCGCGAACTCCTCGACGCCGCAGAGGCACTCGGCATCGAGACGATCGTCCAATGGGGCTCACAGGCCGCACCCGACGACGACAAAGTACTGGCGTTCACCGAACTCCGCTCCCGCGGTCGCCAGTATCTATCTCATGCGTCCGCGGAACTCGAGCGGCGAATCGACGCGACCGCTCTCGACGACGTTGCCTGCATCATCCTCACATCCGGTACCACCGGCACCCCCAAAGGGGTGATGGGAACACACCGATACATGCTCGACATCGCAGCACGCTATGCCCTGCTCTACGGTGCGCAGCCGTGTGACAGCTACCTGAGCTCCTTGCCGGCAGCGTTCTCCGTAGAGCAGTACTGCGGCATGGCCCTCACCGCAGCGCTACCGCTAAACGTTGCGTTCGCACGCTCGCCTGCATCGATCGACCAGGACTTCGTCTCGGCCGCCGCGCAATTCCGGTTCCTCGGGCCCCGTCAATGGGAGGCCCTGCGGGCCAAAATCTCCACCGAACTACTCGAACGGCCCGATGAACTCCAAGGCCGCAGCGACGAGATCCGACTCGAGCTCGGACTGCACAACGCCAAGTCGGGCATCAGCGCGGGAGGCTCACTCAGTCCCGAGGTCTTCGAGTTCTTCCGCCTGATCGGAGTCGGCATCCATAGCGTCTACGGCTTCTCGGAAACCGGCATCATCACCGGAACCGAAGGTGGCACCGACCTCGACAGCGTCGGCGCGCCGCTCCCGTCCCCGTACGGCGACGAACCGATCGAGGTCCGAGTCGACGACACGGGCGAGATCCTGATTCGCGGTGGTGTTCGGTGCGCCGGATACTGGGGCACGACACACCAGCTCTCGCTCACGTCCGACGGATGGCTCCGCAGTGGGGATGCGGGTACCTGGGACGGCCGCGTTCTGCGGGTGGTCGACCGAGTCGGAAACATCAAATTCCTCCCCAACGGAACACTGTTCGCGCCACAGCCGCTGGAGATCAGTGCGTGCCGAAGCCCCTTCATCAGCAATGTCCTGCTCGTTCCGGGGCACGGCGACGACTCCCGGATCGGCGCGCTCGTCGAAATCAACGAACTCAGCGTCCGCGACCATCTCTTCGATGGCGAGAATGGCGGATTCGACTACGCCGAACTTGCCACCGACCCGCGCGTCATGGCCCTGGTGAGAAAGGAGCTTTCGGCAAGCAATTGTGATCAGCCGCTCGATATCAGCGTGTTCGCTGTTCTACCCAAGCATTTGAGCGCGGAGCATGGTGAACTCACCCGCAGCATGAAACTGCGCCGAACGACGGTGCTGGAAAGGTATCAATCGCTCATCGACGCCATGTACGACTCGCCGGACACGCTGGTGTCGTTCGATGTCTACGTCGGTCGTGACGGTGAAGGCACAGTGCAGACCCTTCGGAGCCGAGTAGCCGCAATTGATTGACGAGGGCGATACCAACTCAACCCTCACGACACCGCGGACCACCAGTATTCCGGCAGTCGCCCTTCTGGTTCTGGCATTGTCGACAACCATCGCGCAGGGACTGGCTCGTTTCTCCTTCGGGCCGCTGCTTCCGGCGATGCGCGAGGACATCGTCCGCTCGTACGGGGATGGAGGCCTGCTCGCCACCATCCACATGATCGGATATCTGACCGGCGCTTTGGTCAGCATCGGCGCAAGCCGGCGACTTGCGGCCGACACGCTGGTCAAGTGCGGGATGCTCTGCACTGCAGGAGGATTAGCCTTTCTGACTTTCGGTCCCGTGATGGCGGTCGCCGCGGGCGGCCTGTTCCTCACCGGCGCAGGAGGGGCGTTGGTCTGGTTGTCGGCACCCGGCCTGGCCACGGCGATCTGGCCCCGCAATCCGGGCCGGGCCATCGGCATCGTTGCCAGCAGTATGGGTGTCGGCATCGCAGCGGGAAGTGGCATCCCGGCGATCCTGAGCACGATGGGGGATTGGCGCATCGCGTGGGGTATCGAGACCGTGCTCGCGGTGACCATCCTGCTTGCCGGTCTCCGATGGCTGCCGCGAGTGCGACGCTCCCGACCCGACGGTGCGAGAGACATCATCCGGTGGCGGCCCGATACGCGTTGGGCCTGGACTGTCATCGGGTTCGCAACGTTCAGTCTCGGTGTGGTGACGTGTCTGACCTTTTTCGTCGCGGCCCTGCGGGATGGCGGGCATTGGGAGCCCGGGCACGCAAGCGCCTCATACGCCGCGATCGGAGTGGCAATGATCGCCGGCGGCATTGTGTCCGAACGGCTCTCTCGGTCAATCGGTCGGCTGCCCACGCTGGCCGGCCAGTTCATGCTGTCAGCATTGGCGATGCTTCTCGTCACCACAGCCGACGAGCCATGGGTAACGGTAGCGGCGATCATCGTCGGGATCTGCATGTCCGGTACCGCGGCGGTGATTTCCGCAGATCTGCACGACCGATTGTCACCGCCCGCAATGACGGCGGCCTTCGGCTTGATGTTCATACCCGTGGGGATCGGCCAGATCCTTGGACCCCACAGCGCAGGGTGGGCGGTGGATCTGACGCACGATCCCTTCTCGGCCTTCATCATCGGCGGTGCGGTGATGATCGTCGGCGCGATTCCCCTGGCCATCTACACGGTGCACCAGACCGTTCGTGATCGCAGAGTTGCGAGAGGTGGACC
The DNA here is from genome assembly GCF_042673295.1 of Rhodococcus sp. NPDC057014. Classification (NCBI taxonomy): domain Bacteria; kingdom Bacillati; phylum Actinomycetota; class Actinomycetes; order Mycobacteriales; family Nocardiaceae; genus Rhodococcus; species Rhodococcus sp. NPDC057014. The sequence continues at coordinate 8,460 of NZ_JBHUSF010000111.1, read as the reverse complement.
TGCTTAGATCAGGTGTCTCATGTGGATGAAGTGGCCGCGCCGGCCAAAATGCGCACCGACCTACCTCTGCAGCACTGTCACTGCCTCGATGTTGCGACGGCCGGCCTTGCACACCGCCGCGATGATCCGCCTCGCGTCGGTCACGCCGCAGAATCCGGGGCCGGGGCTTTTCAGGCAGCTCGGGGTTCTCGACAGCGTCGAGGTCGTCGAACGCCTCCAATGCAGCTGGGAAGCTCCTCCACCTCCACGTGCTCATCCGCTTCAAGCAACCACCGTGATGAGACGAGCACTCAAGGGGTGGTCAACCCGTCGAGCAGCATGTCGGCGAAGCCGGCGCCGATCCGCTCGGCTGGAACACCCATATCGGGTTGGTACCAGCGATGCGACCAACTCACCATACCCACTACACCCTGAGCGATCACCGCCACCGGCAACTGCGAAGCGAACACACCGGACTCCATCCCGGCCCCGATCACATCCCGCACCGCTCGGAAATACCGCCGACTCCATTCCTGCATGCGCTCCCGCCACGCCTCGTCCTTGCCGGCCAGCCGATCCGTGTCCTCTTGCAAGAACACGAATAGCTGCGGATAGTTTGCGTCGTACGAGCGCATCAACCCGATCAAGATCTCCCGCAACTTCGCTGCGGGCTCCCCCGCACCGTCACGAATCTGCTCGGCCATTTGCACATTCTCGAGGACCGCCTGCTCGACCACCATCTCGAACAGTTCTTTCTTACTGCCCACGTAGTAGTACAGAGACGCCCGGTCGCTGCCGAACTCGGCGGCGATATCGGACACACTCGTGGCGTGAAACCCTTTCGCCCGGAATACCTTCGCGGCAGCACGCAGCAACTGCTCGCGACGCTCGTCGTAAACCTCCGACGACTCCTCGCGCGCGTTGCGGCGACGAACACCGATACCGCTGGGCTGGTCAGCCATTACGCACCCCTCCACCAACACCGTTACAACATCGAGAAACCACCTTACGACCTGCGCGGAGCGCAGCGGCCGGGACTCCCCCTGCCTGGATGCCCACTACCCGACACAAGTTCAGGGCTGCCCCTCTCGTAGCACCACGAAGAGCGCCTCCGCCTCGGCGAGGGTATGGTCACCATCGGTGAGGCGGCCCGCAATCGTCAGCTTGCGCCCCTGCTGGTCCGATACCCATGCCTCGACCTCGAGGTCCCGATCGAGCGGGACAACCTTGCGGTATTCGACCTGCAATCTCGCGGTTCGAGCACCTTCCCGACCATGATTGGCGAAGCGCCCCAAAATCTCGTCGAAGAGAAGCGACAACGCTCCGCCATGGACCGCGGCGCGGTCGCCCAGGTACGTACGTCCGAACCGAACTCGTGCTGTCATGCGCTCCTCGGTCCAGGACGTCGGTTCGTAGGGAACCACACCGGGATGACCACGTCCGGGCAGATCCAGGCGTGTCCCCGCGATCTGGTGATCACCCGGTACGACATGGTCGCGGAGATCGGCCGAAATCGCGTTCACGGCCGCCGTCGCCTGGACGAGCTCCGAGTGCGTCGCCTCAATTCCTGCGACGGTGTCGACCAGCTCACGGAGGCTTTCGACCAGCGCACCGTATTGGCTCCCTCCCCGATCCGGTCGCATTCCGGAGTGCCACCAGGGATGAGGCGGAATGTTCACCTCAGGCATGTCGTGAAAGCCCCTCTCGGCAACGTTTCGTAGCAAAAATTGTGACCGCGCTTACGTGGTGTCAACATGATAGTTGACCCTAGCTGATTGTGCATCAACAAGGTTGTTGACATAGTGATTCGAGCCACATATGTTTTCGCATGGAAGCCCGAATCGCGATCGATTGGCCTGCGGCGTCCCCGAACCGGACGACCTCTCGCGGGACCGGATCTCTCACACTTCTCGAAAGGTGTCATTCATATGACCGCTACCGTCGAACACTCCGATCTCCTGTCGGCCGACCTCCTCATCGGAGGAAGATTCAGGCAGACATCGACCGGCGGCGCGTACGATCACATCAATCCTTCGACCGGTCTCTCGCAGGCCTCCGTTCCGCTCGCGGGCACCGCCGAGGTCGACGAAGCAGTGACCGCCGCGCGCGAAGCCTTCGGCACATGGCGCAAATGGGATCCCGTCAAGCGTCGGCGAACCCTGACCAAGCTGGCAGACCTCATGCGGGCTCACGCTGACGAGCTGCACACCGTCCAGGCCCTCGAGAGTGGAATTCCGATCTCAATGGCGGGTGTTTTGGTCGAGAATTCACTGAACTGGACCGACTACGCGGCAAGCGCAGCCGACAAACTGTCCGGTGAGGTCGTCCCCAGCACTCCCGGAGAGATCTTCGACTACACACTCGTCGAACCGGTGGGCGTGGTCGGCGTCATCATTCCGTGGAACGGTCCGGTGGGTTCACTGGGCATGTGCGCACTGCCCCCACTCGCCGCCGGCTGCTGCGTCATCATCAAACCCTCGGAACTCGCGCCCTTCAGCGCCAGCCTCTTCGGCAAGCTCTGTCAAGAAGCAGGACTTCCGCCCGGCGTCGTGTCGGTGCTGCCTGGTGGCGCAGAGGCAGGACAAGCCCTCGTAGGACATCCCGGTGTGGACATGATCAGTTTCACCGGCGGAACAGCAACGTCCCGCGCCATCGCCACCAAATGCGCCGAAATGGGCAAACGTTGCGTCCTCGAGCTTGGCGGTAAGTCCGCCGACCTGGTGTTTTCCGACGCGGATGTCACCAAGGCAGCCCAGGAGGCGCTGGGATGGCTACTGGTCACCAATGGACAGGCGTGCACCCTGGCGTCTCGGTTCATCGTGCACACCGACATCTACGACCAGTATGTGGAAACCCTGGCAGGTTTGATGCAGGGACTGAAGGTCGGCGACGCAATCGATCCGAATACCGGCATGGGCCCAGTCATCAACGCACGAGCTGTCGAGCGGATACTCGGCATGGTCGACCGCGCGCAGCAGCAGGGGGCGACGCTACTGACCGGCGGTACGCGCCTGGATCTTCCCGGTTACATGATCGCTCCCACGTTGTTCGGCGATGTGGACAACTCCAGTGAGCTCGCTCAGGACGAGGTCTTCGGCCCTGTCCTGTCCGCGCTTCGATTCGAGGACGAGGACCAGGCCGTCGAGATGGCGAACGCCTCGCAGTACGGCTTGGCCGGCTATATCCACACCAACGATCTCAGCAGAGCACTACGAGTCGCCGCTGCGCTCGAAACCGGCAACGTCGGGATCAATGGCGGCGTTGCACCTGCCGCTGCCAACGCACCATTCGGTGGTGTCAAGCAAAGCGGGCTCGGACGCCTCGGCGGCCTCGGCGGCATCCTCGAATACACCACCATCAAGAACGTCCAGATTCGGCTCTGATCCATCGTCTGCCCGCCCCGCGCACCACATCACGTTCGCGGGGCGGGTCGGTGCCAAAGCCAGCTTTCACTTCGCGAGGACCCATGAATGAGAAGCTCGAGAGCCGAACGGCAGTCGGCGGCGTCCTGCTCGTCCAGTTCGGCGATCACATATATACGCCAACCAGACCTGTTGACATCGTAGAGCGTCTTTCCGCGAGAAACTCATCGCGAACCGATCCGAACGATGAAGTATCTCTGGAGTGTTCGGACGGAACCCGAGAACCCCTGCGGACTTGGCCCGGGGAATCGTTCTATACATTGCGATCGAGTGCTCAGTTCGAACCCGATGACTGCCGAGAGACGTTACGCGTATTTGCCGAATCGGAACAGCCGCAGGGTAATCACTGGTCGTTGATCGCCCGGGGCGAACTTGCCCACAGTCCGTGGGAGTTCTAATCAGTGCATCAGCCGTCGACACATACACCCTCGAGCAACGCCGTTGCGGCCGCACGGCCTCCAATTACGAGCGCTGACCTCAATTGGCAAGATCTTCTCTAAACACGGGCAGTTCAGCTGGACGGGTCGCCGATCCCGACGATGCGGACGGCAGGTCTGGGACCCAACCGCCTTCGCACTGCTCGGGCCCTCACCGCGGCAGCATCCGCGCCGCGGTAGACACACTTCGTTGTCGCAGCTCGGAATTGTCGCGGAGCAGACCGATCGGTCTGTGTCACTCATTGTTTGAGCAACCATCAAGAATCGATATCCTGAAGGAACGACCTTCTGAGGTGAGTGGCGTGTTTGAGTCCTCGAGACCGATACCGATCGGGTTCTGCGCTCGACGCTGTTTGGGACGGTGAGAGGACTCTCCTATGGCCGCTGATGATCCCTTTGCGACGGAGAGAGCAGTGACTCCGTCGGTCACGGAGGAGCTGATCGCGGCCGGGTTCGAAGATGCTCACGAAATCGGGCGGGGCGGCTTCGGTGTTGTCTACCGATGCCTGCAGCCGTCGCTGGACCGCACCGTGGCAGTCAAGATCCTCGAAGCCGACCTGGACGAGGAGAATCGGGCCCGGTTCTTCCGTGAACAACGGGCAATGGGCCGCCTGACGGGTCACCCAAACATTGTCACGGCCCTGCACGTCGGCGTCACGGGCGCCGGCCGTCCCTACATCGTGATGCCATATCACCCAAAGGATTCCCTCGAGGCACGGATTCGCCGCAAGGGCCCACTACCGCTAGAGGTCGCTCTCCGGGTGGGGGTGAAGATTGCGGCGGCGGTGGAATCCGCGCACCGGGAGGGAATCCTGCACCGGGACGTGAAACCTGCGAACATCCTGCTCACCGATTTCGACGAGCCGGCGCTGACCGATTTTGGCATTGCCCACGTTTCTGGCGGCTTCCAGACCGCCACGGGCACCGTGACCGGCTCGCCAGCCTTCACCGCACCCGAGGTTCTCAGCGGCGACCCTCCTAGCGAGTCGTCGGACGTCTACAGCCTCGGCGCCACTGTGTTCTGCGCCATCACGGGGCATGCGGCGTTCGAGCGCCGCAGTGGTGAGCAGGTAATCGCCCAGTTTTTGCGGATCACGACCCAGCCGGTACCGGACCTACGCGAGCAGGGCATCCCAGACGAGGTGAGCGAGGTCATCGAGCGCGCGATGGCCGCAGACCCGCAGACCCGTCCCGCTACCGCCGCCGCATTCGGTGACGAACTGCGCCGGATTCAACGCGCCTATGGGTTCCCTGTCGACGAGATGGCCTTGTCCAGCGGCGTCGGCGCTGCAGGCCACGATCTGAACCTAGCGAGTACAGCCCCTCAACCTGCGGAGTCCACGCCGGCTCACCGCGCGCTGTCGCCTGCCATACGAGCCTCGGTGGGAGACCTACCTCTCGCGCTCACCAATTTCGTTGGTCGCCGTAACGAGCTGGCCGAGGCGAAGAGCATGCTGTCAGCGTCACGTTTGGTGACGTTGACCGGCATCGGTGGTGTCGGCAAGACACGTCTCGCCCTCCGGGTGGCCACTGATGCCCGGAAAGGATTTGCCGACGGGGTGCGGTGGGTCGAGCTGGGTGAGTTGCAGGATGAGTCGTTGGTCGTGGGTGTGGTGGCCGCCGCTCTCGGGGTGCGGGATCGGTCCGCTCGCCCACTCGACGACGTCGTGGCGGAGTTTCTCACTCCGCAGCACCTGCTGCTCGTTCTCGACAACTGCGAACACGTAGTGAATGCGGCCGCAGCCCTGACCGAGAAGCTGCTGCACACCTGCCCCGGGCTGCGGGTTCTGACCACCAGCCGCGAAGCCCTCGCCCTCGGTGGCGAGGTGGTGCTCCGCGTGCCGCCGCTGGCGGTCTCCGCCTCCGAACGGACGCCGACCCTGCGCGGGCTCCCTCAGTACGATGCGGTGACTTTGTTCGTGGATCGGGCCTCCGCCGCGGTACCAGGGTTCGAACTCACCGAGGACAATCGCGGCGCGGTGTCCCTGATCTGCCAACAATTGGACGGCCTGCCCCTGTCGATCGAGTTGGCGGCGGCACGATTGCGGGCGATGTCGCCCCAGCAGATTCTCGCGCGGCTCACCGACCGCTACACTCTGCTCACACGCGGCAGTCGCGGTGCACCAACACGCCAGCAGACGCTACGACTGTCCATCGACTGGAGTTACGACCTGTGCGCGCCGCAGGAACAGCAGCTGTGGGCCCGACTGTCGGTGTTCGCAGGCAGCTTCGAACTCGACGCGGCCGAGGACGTTTGCGCCACGGATCTTGCCGCGGGTGATCTGCTCGATGCGGTGACCTCGCTAGTCGACAAGTCGATCCTGATCCGAGAGGACGCAGGCGCGGTGGTGCGGTTCCGGATGCTCGAGACTTTGCGAGACTACGGCCGGGAGAAGTCCGAGCAGTCCGGGGAGCATCCCGAATTGTGCCTCCGTCACCGGGATTGGTATCAGCAGTTGGTGTTACAGGCAGAGGCTGAGTGGATCAGCCCCCGCCAACGGGAGTGGATCGGACGCCTCGAGCGGGAACAGGCGAATCTGCGTGGCGCGATGGAGTACTCCCTGTCGGAGTTTCGGACATCCGACCCCGGCGGTGATACGGCAGGCCTGCGAATCGCCGCCTCGCTGTTCCAGTTTTGGCTCTCCCGAGGCCTTCTCAGCGAGGGTCGGCATTGGCTGAGCCGTACGCTTGCTTGTCTGCCAGAGCAGCCGACCGCCGCACGAGTCGAAGCGTTGTATGCCGACAGCATCCTGGCCGAACTGCAAGGCGAGATCTCCGCCGGAGCTGCGCGAGTCGACGAGGCGCACGCCCTGGCCGAGCAAATGGCTTCCCCCGCAGTCCACGCGCGCGTCGCCCATGCCGACGGACTCCTGTCCCTCTACAGCGGCGATACACCCCGTGCCTGCGCCCGCCTGGAGGAAGCCCTCGAGGTTTTCGGCGCCCGCAGCAACCTGTCAGATCAGGTGTGGATTCTCTTGATGCTCGGTCTGGCGTACGAATTGGAGGGAGACGCTTCTCGTGCCCTCGACTGCCATGAGCAAGTGCTCGATACCACCGAAGCTCACGGCGAATCCGTGTTTCGGTCATATGCGCTGTGGGCCATGGGTGTGGCCGTATTCCAGCAGGGCGATCGTGATCGTTCGGGCCGGCTACTGAAGCAGTGCCTACATCTGACCCGGCTGTTGGACGAACCTCTCACTGCCGCCGTGGCCCTGGAGGCGCAGGCGTGGATCACTGTCAGCGAGGACAACGCACAACGTGCAGCCGTCCTGCTGGCCGCGGCCCAGACACTGGGCAGGTCAGTAGGCAGCTCCTCGGTGCTGTTCCACAACCTGCTTCCGCACCATGAGCACTGCGAGCAGCAGATCCGACGGGTACTCGGCGAACAAGCGATTGAGGCGGCGTATCGGGAGGGGGCGGCCATGAACTTCGAGGAGGCCGTGGCCTTTGCCCTGGGCGAACACACCTCGCCTGCGTCGCCGCGCAGCGATCACACGACAAGTTTGACAAAGCGTGAGCGTCAAGTCGCCGACCTAGTCTCCAAAGGCCTGACCAACAAGGCGATCGCCACCCAACTCGTAATATCCCAGCGAACCGCGCAAGGCCACGTAGAAAACATCCTCACCAAACTCGGCTTCACCTCGAGAGCTCAGATCGCGGCATGGTTTGTAGAGCATGCTCAGGGTGAGCATGACTGAGACCACCTGGACCATCCTGGCAGACAACTCTGACGACACCGCATTCTCGTCCAGCACTTATATATCTACACCACCGTTGACTCCGGTGCAGTGGGTGTGTCTTCGCGACTAGAGCAGTCATCTACAGAGCAGTAGCGCCCGTCGGTTTCAGCCGGCGGTGAAACATCATGCCTGGCCGCCCTCAGATACAACTCGAACGGGCCGCATGGCGTGAGCCCGTCGGAGCAGGTCTCCCTACAAGCCCGTCAAGTTCACATATGTGCCACCGGATCTCGATCGGAGTTGCGCGGACGACGCGAATCCAGTTAGGACGGAAGATGAATCCGTCGTGTCGAACGTTCGACCGGCCCGCAACGTCACAGCACTGAGCGATGAACCGAAACCCACAGCCAGGCAGCGACGTTCGTACTACCGCGGCGCCATGCGCAGAGCGCCGTCCATACGAATGGTCTCACCGTTGAGGTAGTCGTGTTCGACGATCATCTGGACGAGTTGTGCGTATTCGGCGGGCTGTCCGAGGCGGGAGGGGAACGGGACACCGGCTTCGAGGCCCTTGCGGTACTCGTCGGTGACACCGGCGAGCATGGGGGTGTCGATGATGCCGGGGGCGATGGTGTTGACGCGGATGCCGAACTGGGCGAGGTCGCGGGCGGCGGGGACGGTCATGCCGTGCACCCCGCCTTTGGATGCGGAGTAGGCGATCTGGCCGATCTGGCCCTCGAACGCGGCGACGGACGCGGTGTTGACGATGACGCCGCGCTGCCCGGACTCGTCGACGGTGTCGGTCTTGGAGATGGCGTCGGCGGCGAGGCGCAGGACGTTGAACGTGCCGAGCAGGTTGACGGTGATGACGGTGCGGAACAGTTCGAGGTCGTGCGGGCCCTTCTTCGACAGAATGCGGCCGGCCCAGCCGACGCCGGCGCA
>NZ_JBHUSF010000110.1:0-24959 GCF_042673295.1 Rhodococcus sp. NPDC057014 | reverse complement strand
CGGCGATGCCGCGGACGGATTCTGGTCAGGCCGCTCAGATCGGCCGGTCGCTGCTGGGTGAGGAAAGATCGACGCAGTCGTCGTCGATCAACGTGAACCGCCTCATCACGTCGGGATCGTGGCCTGCAACGACCACCGTGTCGGGTTGCTCTGCAAGTTCGTTCAGACGCTCGTACCCCTCGTACATACCCTCGAGGTCGCAATAGATCCAGAATGGCCGGTCGCGATCCTTCTCCTCGTAGAAGTGAAGGGCATCGGAGGCCAGTACGATATTCAGGTCTCCGGTCTTCACCTCGGTGATCATCTGGCCCGGAGTGTGGCCGCGGATCGGCGTGACCGTGATTCCCGGGAGGATCGTCTCCGGACCGTCGACGAGATGCACCCGGCCGGACCGTCGAAGTTCGACAACGGTCTTGATCTCGTCGGCTTCGGCGAAGAGCGCGAACATTTTTCGTTCCGCGTAGCGACCGGTCCAGAACTCGAACTCGTCCCGGGCAATGCTGAATGTCGCGTTCGGAAACAGGCCGACGTTACCGACGTGATCGAAGTGCATGTGGGAGATGACGACGTGATCGATGTCGGCGGGTGACACTCCGAAACGCGCCAGCAACTCCACCGGGTCACAGCTCTGGAAATATCCGCGAGGGCGAGCGCGCGCACCGTCGAATCCGCAGTCGACCAAGACGGTGCGGTCGGCATTGCGCACAAGCCAGAAGTAGAAGTCGGCGACGATTTCCTCATCCGGCTCACCGTAAGCTTTGTAGTTCAGGTACTTCGAAGCCTTGGTCGTCTTCGCGGAGCCGTAGCGCAGTGCATAGACTTCGTACGTTTCGGACATCAGCGCGCCTCTCCGGTCAAACTCGTCTTGTTGGTTTCGCGAACGAGGAGCACCGCCAAGATGCCGACGACGCTGGCCACGAGGACAACCGCAGGAACCCAATGTGCGCCTGCCGCAGGTCCGCCGGCGGCCACGAGTGTGGCTGCGACCAGCGGGACCATCCCTGCCAGCGCGCCACCGATCTGGTAACCGAGGGAGACACCTGTATACCTCGTGCGGGTGTGGAACAGTTCGGCGAGGAACGAACTCAGCGGACCGTAGACGGCGGAGTGTCCGACTTCGCACAGGATGAGCAATCCGAGGATGGTGGCGAAGCTGCCGTTCTCGAGCTGCCCGAACAGCAGGTAAACCCATGGAACCGTGAATGCGAACCCGGCGACGGTGACCGTCTTGCGCCCGACGAGATCCGACAGATACCCGAAGAAGGGAGTCAAGCCCAGCGCAAGAACACCGACAAGCGTTTGGGCGCCGAGCATCGTCGCGACGTCACCTTCGACAGCTCGGGTGTACGCCGTCGCGTACGTGATGTAGATCTGGTAGGCGATATTCGCTCCGGCCGACAGCGCGATCGCAACGAAAGCCTGACGTTTGTAGTTGCGGAGCAGATCGAGGAACGGCGTGCGGACGTGCTCCTCACCCTCGTCCTGCGACTCTCTGAACGCGGACGACTCGACGATCCCGAGCCGAATCCACATACCGATCAGGACCAGAACCGCCGAGGCAAGGAACGGAACTCGCCACATGTACTCGTCCATGCCGTCGGGCAGGCTGCTGATTCCCGTGAAGGTCAGTGTTGCGAGAACCCCGCCGCAGAAGACGCCGGCGCTTCCGATGCCGCCCCAGAACCCTCGCCGGTCCTGCCGGCAGGATTCGACGATCATGAGAACTCCGCCACCCCACTCGGCGCCCGCCGCGAATCCCTGCACGAGGCGAAGCAGGACCAGGACGACAGGAGCGACGACGCGGATTCTGGCTTCGCCCGGCAATGCGCCGACGGCAAAGGTGCTCAGGCCCATCAGTGTCATACTGACCACCAGGACGGACTTCCGCCCGTACCGGTCGCCGAAGTGACCCCCGATGATGCCACCGATGGGACGCGCCAGGAATCCACTGGCGAATGTGCCGAACGACGCGATCGTGCCCACCAGCGGCGAACTGCTCGCGAAGAAGATCGATGGAAAATACAGCGCTGCGGCAATGCCGTAGATGTAGAAGTCGTACCACTCGACGGTGTTGCCGAGGTAGCTCGACAGCACGATTCGCCGGCGCTGCTTCGCCGGTGTCTCGTACGAGGCTGAACCGCTTGTCACCACCCCGGTGACGGACTCGTTCGCCATGGATTTCTCGCTTTCGTTGTAGATCGATTCACGACGGGCGACGACGATCTTCAACATTCACGTTCGACGTCGTTACTTCGGGAACGGTCAGATCAGTCGGCCACTGGCCACTGGACCGTGACAGGCTCCAGGAATTCGCGGATTCCGGCTTCGCCACGCTCGCGGCCGATGCCGCTCTCCTTCCAACCGCCGTTGGGGGCGTCGGATCGGACAGGCGCGCCACCGTTGAACGTCACCAATCCGACGTCGAGACGGTGAACGAGTGCCATCGCCTCGTCGTGGGGACCGAAGATGCTGGCGTGCAGGCCGAACCTGGACTCGTTCGCGATGGCGACGGCCTCGTCGACATCGTCGTACACGAGGACGGTGGCAACGGGACCGAAGATTTCTTCCTGATTGATTTCCGCTTCGTTGGGCAGACCGCCGATCAGCGTCGGCCGCACCCACCACCCGCGGCCGGTGTCCGGCAGAGCCCCTTGCGCCAGGATCTCACCGCCGGCGGCCAAGGCGGCGTCGACGAACGATTGCACGCGATCGCGGTGCGGCTCGCTGATCACGGGTCCGACGATCGTGTCGGGATCGAAGGGGTCGCCCACGCCGACGTTGTCGTAGTACTCCCGGCTGGCCGCCAGGAAGTCGTCCAGGTGGCTGCGGTGAACGAGGATCCGCGTCGGCGAGCCGCAGCCCTGCCCGGCGTTCCTCAGATACCGCGAATGTACCGCTCCGGCGACCGCCTTCGGATCGGACGAGGGAAGGAGGATCGCAGCCGACTTCCCTCCGAGTTCGAGAACGACACCGCGCAGGCCCTCGGCGGCGCGCTTCATCACCGCTGTTCCAGCGGGAACGGATCCGGTGAAGGTCACCTTCGCGACATCCGGGCAGTCGATCAACGCTTGGGCGACCTCGACGCCGCCGGCCAGAACGCTGACCGCATCCTTGGGAAAGCCTGCTTCGTCGACCCAGTTCCCGAAGTTCAGAAGTGTCAGAGGCGAGTGCGGCGACGACAGCAGGACGCTCGGGCACCCCGCGGCGAACGCTGCGCCGACCTTCATGGCCGCGAACATGAGGGGGTAGTTGTAGGCGGCGATTCCGGCGACCACTCCGATCGGCCGGTGTACGACCATCGCCTCGTTGACCGGCGGGCCCGGCTCACGACCGAGGTACTCGGTGCGGTCCGTCAATGCCGCCTGCGCCAGCCATCGAAGGTACCGAACCGGTGTTCCGACGTGCATTCCGCGGGCGGTCGAGATCGGCGTACCGGTCTCGGCGATCACGGTATTCAGGATTTCGTCCGTGTGCTCTTCGATGATGTCCGCAAGCCTGCGCAGGCGGGCAGAGCGTTCCTCCGGAGCTCCCAGCGTGTCCCGCTCCAGGGCGCTGCGTGCGGCGGCGACCGCACGCCGAACCTGATCGCTGTCCGCGGCGTGAATCTCGGCGAGGACTTCTCCGGTAGCCGGGTTGGTTACCGGGATCAGCTCACCGCGGCCGGTCTCGAACCGGCCACCGATCCTGAGGTCGAACTGCTGGTTGGCGCCGATCAGCTGCTGGGCGATGTGGGCATTCATTGTGGGCGATCACGAACCTTCCGATTGTGCGATTTCCTGGAGCCGCGCCGGCTGAAGTGATGAGTGCAGGAACCCTGCGCCGAGCCTTCGAGTCGCGACCTCCGTGAGCACCACGGTCTGCCCGGGTCGATCCGACCTGAAGGGCGCGACTCGCGAGACTCTGTGGCGTGTGTCACCAATAACATGCACATAGTGCGCCTGTTATTCACATTTGTAAACCTTGCATGTCGACTCTTCGCGATCGGAGGTGAGGAGCACGTCCGTCGCCCGGAGCGCAGCCATTGAGTGCGGCGACGATTGCATCCTGGCCAGGACATTGAGGGCCGATTGATTGCGATCTCGAGCGCGTACATCGCCGTCATGTCACCGGCCGTTGGGGGTCTACCCAACTTGCTTTCAAGCGATGCATACTATACACATGTTTTACGAACGCGGAGATCCGGGTCACAGTCCCGGATCATTCCTGGTGCAGGTCACGACGCCGTTGAGCCGAGCGACGTGACCCACTTCGAGAAATCTGAGGAGTCGATCCGATGCGTATGAAGGCAGCCGTCATGTTCGAGCAGGGCCTCGAGCAACCATTCGCGGTGAGCAAGCCGTTCCACATCGAGGACGTGGACCTCGACGGGCCGTACCAAGGGGAAGTGCTCGTGGAGGTCCGCGCAGCGGGCGTCTGTCATTCCGACCTTTCGGTCGCGGAGGGGCAGCGTAAGCGGACTCTCCCCGTTGTCGGCGGTCACGAGGGCGCCGGCATAGTCCGGGAGGTGGGTCCCGGCGTCGTCGGCCTCGAGCCGGGCGACCATGTGGTCATGTCTGCCGCCGGTGGATGCGGGCAGTGCCGCTACTGCATGGCGGGACGCCCCGGGATCTGCGACCGGATCGGTGTCAGCAGATCACAGGGTCTGCTTCCCAACGGCGAACGTCGGCTGAGCCTGAACGGCGAGGCGTTGTTCCACTACAGCGGCGTCTCGTGTTTCGCCCAGTTCGCAGTGACGACACCGGGCAGCCTGATCAAGATCGACAAGGATATTCCGCTCGATGTCGCTGCCATCTTCGGCTGCGCGGTGGTCACAGGGGCCGGCGCCGTGATGAATGCCGCCCGTGTCTGTCCCGGTGACGCCGTCGCCGTCGTCGGGCTCGGCGGAGTCGGGCTCACCTCGGTGATGGCGGCGCAGGCGTCCGGAGCTTCCATCATCATCGGAATCGACCTGCTCGACAGCAAATTTCCCATCGCAAAGGAGGTGGGGTGCACGCACACTTTCAGCGGTGCCGACCCCGACCTCGTTGCGAAGATTCGCGATCTCACCCATGGCGGTGTCGATTTCGCATTCGAGCTGACCGCCAATCAGCGCGCCCTGAACAGCGCGTTCGACTACACCCGAAAGGCCGGCGAGATCGTGTGCGTCGGAGTGAGTCGCGCCGACTCTCGCTTGGACTTCCCCAACACCAGGCTGGTATCCGAGGACAAGGTGATTCGCGGCGCCATGCTCGGTTCGGGGGTCGCTGAACGGGACATCCCCAAGTATCTCAATCTCTTTCGAGAGGGAAACCTGCCGGTGGACAAACTCCACTCGGGGTCCATCACCTTCGACGACCTGAACGAGTCGCTGGATCACCTCCATGACGCAACGGTGATCCGCCAGATGCTCGATCCGCACGCCTGACCACATTCGAGACCACTGGAGGAGTCGATCCAATGAACATCAAGAAAGAAATCTACATCGATGGGGAATGGTCCGCGCCGGTAGCCGACGCCGAGCCCATCGTCGTACAGAACCCGGCGACCGAGGAGTCCATCGCACAGGTACCGACGTGTGGTGCCGAAGACGTCGACCGGGCAGTCAAAGCCGCGAGTGCGGCGTTCGACGGGTGGTCGACCACCTCGGTCGCGGAGAGGCGCAAGTACTTCTCCCGCCTCCACGAGATCGCCAAGCGTCGCGAGGAGGAAATCCTCCACTCCATCGTGAGTGAGATCGGGCATCCGATCGAGCGCGCCCGCATCAACCAGACCGGGGCGGGAATCGCCGACCTCGGCATGCTGGCCGAGTACCTCGAAGACATCACCTGGGAGGAGAAGCTCGGCGAAACCCGGATCCGGCGGGTGCCTGCGGGCGTCGTCGCCGCCATCACGCCGTGGAACGCGCCGCTGCGTGCCATCGCGATCAAGGCCGGGGCTGCCATGGCGGCGGGCTGCACGGTGGTCCTCAAGGGCAGCGAGCTCGCGCCGATGGTCTCGTTCCTCTTCGCCGAAATGGTTGAGGAGGCGGGTTTTCCGCGCGGCGTGTTCAACCTCGTCTCCGGTTCCGGCTCGGAGGTCGGTGAGCCGATGGCCACCCACCATCTCGTGGAGATGGTGTCCCTGACCGGATCGGTGGGTGCAGGACGCCGGGTGATGGAACTCGCCTCCCGATCGGTCAAGCGGGTCGCACTCGAACTCGGCGGAAAGTCGGCGAACATCATCCTTCCTGACGCGGATCTCGCCCACGCCGTCGACGTGGGTATCGAGGATGCGTTCCGCTCGTCCGGTCAGGTCTGTGGCGCCCTTTCCCGGATGCTGGTCCCGGCGTCGCGGGTCGACGAGGTGAAAGAGCTTGTGGCGCAGAAGGTCAACTCCTTCGTTGTCGGTGACCCGTTCGACTCCGCTTCGCAGCTCGGCCTCGTCGCCTCGGAATCGCAGCGGGTTCGCGTCGAGGGCTACATCCAGAAGGGCATCGACGAGGGGATGACTCTCCTTGCAGGCGGGGTGGGGCGTCCCGACGGCTTCGAGCGCGGTGCCTACGTCCGTCCCACCGCGTTTCTCGGTACCAACGAGCACACGCTGGCGCAAGAAGAGATCTTCGGTCCCGTTCTCACGGTCATCCCTTTCACCGACGACGCGGACGCAGTCCGTATCGCCAACGCCTCCGAGTACGGCCTGGCCGGCGCGGTGTGGTCGGGCGACCGGGAGCGCGCCATCGCGGTGGCCGAGAGGATCCGCACCGGCCGCGTGAGGATTAACGGTGCGCCAGTGGACAAGCGGGCGCCCCATGGTGGTTTCAAGCTCTCCGGTATCGGACGTGAACAGGGACGAATCGGCATCGAGGAGTTTCTCGAGTACCAGACGCTATCGATCTGAGTGGGACGGCCTGCGGGGGCAAAATCCGCCCGGGGAATCTTGACACCCCTCGAACATGTGCATATTATTCATGTATCGCGGGTCACACAGTCTGAGACATGGCTGACCGTTCCGGCGCTCAGCCGCCAGTGAATATCGAAAAATCAAGGAGGCCCCGAATGACGGCTCTCGCAGGCGTCCGGGTCGTGGACCTGGGTCAGTTCTACTTCGCCCCGTACTGCACCATGCTGATGGCGCGACTCGGAGCGGAGGTCATCAAGGTCGAGGCCCCGGCCGGCGATCCCTATCGACGCCTGCCCACGGCCGACGAAGAAGGCGCATCCGTCCAATTCCATCTGCTCAATTCGGGCAAGCGGATGATGCGGCTCGATCTGAAGAGTGAGGAAGGCAAGGCGGTCTTCCGGGATCTCATGAAGGAGACCGACGTTCTGGTCCAGAACCTGTCGCCCGGCGCGATGGAGCGGTTCGGGCTCGATTTCGACACACTCCACGCCGAGAATCCCCGGCTGATCATGGCCTCGGGCACCGGTTTCGGATCGTTCGGGCCGCTCGCAGGCACGCCGGCGATGGATCTCACGGTCCAAGCGCGGTCCGCGATCATGAGCACCACCGGATTCGACGAAGGGCCGCCGCTGCGGACCGGCCCGTCGGTCGTCGACTTCATGGGGTCGGCCCATCTGCTCTCCGGCGTCCTGGCGGCTCTCTACCAGCGTGAACATACCGGTCTGGGGCAGCACGTCGAGGTCTCTCTGCAAGACGCGATCATCCCCAGTCTCGCGTCCAACATCGCCGGGTACGTGCACAGCGGCGGAACCATGCCGGAACGCACCGGCAACCGTAACGGCGGGCTCGCCGTGTCGCCCTACAACGCGTACAAGACCAAGGACGGGTGGATTGCGCTGATCTGCCCCACCGATGCGCACTGGAAGCGCCTTCGGGAAGTGATGAAGGAGCCGGACGCCGAGGAGAGTCGTTTCGACACCATGGCCGGCCGGTGCGCCGATATGGACGAACTGGACGCCATCGTCGGAGTGTGGACGGCGGACAAGCTCAAGGATGAGCTTTCCGCCCAACTCGAGGAAGCGCAGATCCCCAACGCTCCGGTGGTCACGCTCGGGGAGCTCCTGGTCGACCCGCACGTCGAGGAGCACGGCGTCGTCAGATGGTTGGACGACGACAAGGGGCGCTTCATCACGTTCGGAAACCCGATCTTCATGTCGGAATCGGTGACCGTCCAGCCGACCCGGGTCGGCCCGCTGGGGCGCGACACCGACGAGATCCTCGCCGAGAAACTCGGCTACTCCACCGACGACATCGAGCGCCTTCGCCGCTCGGGTGCCGTCTAGCAGAAAGGTACCAACTCATGGCAGTGACCATGGAGCTCGTAGAGCAGATCCGGCAGCAAGTCGGTGCCACGTCCCATCCCATCCGGGCCACCATCGATCCGCTCATGTCGCAGCGGTATGCCCGTGCGATCGGCGAGACCGACCCGCTGTACTTCGACGAAGAATATGCGAAGGCGAAAGGCTATGCCGGCCTTGTTGTTCCGCCGAATTGTCTGCCGTCCTACATGGACTGGACCGACGGCGGACCCGAGGAGGATCTCCGCATCGACGGCACCCCCACGGCCGAGATGCAGTGGATCCCCACCGAGGGCGTTCGGATCATGGGCGGCGGCGAGGAGATGTTCTTCCACGCGCCTCTCATCGCCGGTACCGAGGTTCTGCTCACCGAAGAGCTCGAGGACGTCACCGCGCGTGAGTCCAAGTCCGGGCTGATGTTCGTAATTCGTATCCGTCATCGCTACCGCACCGCTGACGGAGAACTCATCATGACTTCCGTGAGGACGGTGCTGGGCCGATGACCACGAGTGCAATTCGAGATATCGAGCGGTTCGCCGACGAGGTCGAGGTCGGGGACGAGATCCCCGCGGTGACCCATCGCCCGACCGAGGTTCAGCTGTTCCGCTACTGCGCGGTGACCTGGAACGCCCACCGTATCCACTACGACCCCGCCTACGCGGCGTCCGAGGGCTACCCGAACGTTCTCGTTCAGTCCCACCTGCACGGAGCGTTCTTCACCAGCCTGTGCACCGGCTGGGCGGGGGAGCGCGGCGAGCTCCGGCGACTCCAGTACTCGGTGCGGCGCTTCGCCTGCCCCGGAGACGCTCTGGTGTGCCAGGGTTCGATCACGAGGATCGACGACTCAGTGGACGGTGGTGTGCTGGTGACGGTGGAATTGCGTGAGGTGCGGGAGTCCGACGGTGTCAGCTGCGCCATCGGCGACGCCGACATCTTCCTTCCCCACCGCACAGCCGGCGCCGATGGACAGGGGTGAGTCGCGATGACCGCACCGTTGCGCATCGGCAACGTCTCCGGCTTCTACGGCGACCGCCTGTCCGCGGCTCGGGAAATGGTCGAGGGCGGTCACATCGACGTCCTCACCGGTGATTACCTGGCCGAACTCACCATGTACATCCTGTGGAAGTCCAAGACCGCAGGGCGGCCCGGGTACGCGTCCACGTTCCTGACGCAGATGAAGGAAGTCCTCGGTACCTGTGTGGATCGGGGAATCAAGATCGTCGTCAACGCCGGCGGATTGGACCCGAAGGGTCTGGCGGACGCGTTGCGCGACCTTGCTGCCGAGAAGAACGTTGCACCGGCAATCGCCTACCTCACCGGTGACGACCTCATCCCCCGGATGGGCGAGCTCCGCGCGGCCGGCGTCGACTTCCGCAACATGGACACGGGCGAGGTTCACGACGAGAACTCCCCGACCCCCGCGACGGCGAACGCCTACCTGGGTGCGCAAGGGATCGCGCACGCGCTGAGCGGCGGCGCCGACATCGTCATCTGCCCCCGCGTCACCGACGCTTCCCTCGTGGTCGGACCGGCCATGTGGAAGTTCGGCTGGGACATGACGGACTACGACCGGCTCGCCGGCGCGGTCGCCGCGGGTCACGTCATCGAATGTGGCGCCCAGGCAACCGGAGGCAACTACGCCTTCTTTTCCGAGATCGAGAATCCGATCCGGCCGGGTTTCCCGATCGCGGAGATGTACGCCGACGGTTCCTCGGTCATCACGAAGCACGCGGACACCGGCGGAATGGTTTCCGTCGGCACCGTCACCGCCCAGCTGGTGTACGAGGTCGGCGAACGCAACTACCTCAACACCGATGTGACCCTCGACCTCGGATCGATCGAGTTGACCCAGGAAGGTCCCGACCGCGTGCGGTTGTCGGGTGTTCGGGGTCAGGCTCCACCTCCCACCGTCAAGGTGACGATGAACTGCGTTGGAACGTACAACCAGGCGATGACGTTCGCCATCCCCGGCGACGACGTCGAAGCCAAGGCCGCACTGGCGCAGGCGGGAATGCTGGAGGCTCTCGGGGGAGCCGAGCAGTTCGATTCGGTGGACTTCCGGCTCGTCCGAACCGACCAGCCCGCCGCGACACTGAACGAGTTGTCGGTGGCCAAGCTGGTGGCGACATTCTCCTCGTACGACAAGGAGAAGCTCGGTCGGCGGATCTTCGACGCGGCGATGAGCCTCGCACTGTCCAGCTACCCGGGAATCTACTTCCAGGACGAAAAGCAGCAGCGCCCCACTCAAACCGGACTGGCCTGGCCTTGTCTCGTTCCGCAGGAACTCGTCACGGAACGAGTCGTGATGCCCGACGGCACGACCGTCGACTTCCCGGGGTCGGAGAAGAAGACCGCCGAACCCGCCCTGATCGTTGCGGAGGCGCGTGCCGCCGAAGGGATCGAGGGTCCGACTCGGACCGTGTCGCTCGGCGAGGTCTTCGGAGCCCGATCCGGCGACAAGGGCGCTCACGCCAACGTCGGGATCTGGGGCAGGTCGGACGACGAATATGCATGGCTCCGTGAACACCTCACAGTCGACGGACTACTCGCGATCTTCCCGGAGGCCACGGGCCACGAGATCCTCAGGGTCGAGTTGCCCAACCTCAAGGCGGTGAACTTCCTCATCCGTGGGCTTCTCGGCGGTGGCGCTGCCTCGGGCGGCCGTTTCGACCCGCAGGCCAAGGGTTTGGCCGAGTTCATCAGGAGTCGGAAAGTCGAAATGCCCGTGGCACTACTGGAGGAGAAGAACCGATGAGTATCTTCATGACGAAACCGTGGTTGAAGAGCTCTTCCGACGAACTACGCGACGTCCCCGTCTCCACCGGGGTGTACGAGATCGCGGACGCCGACGGGACCGTGGTCGATATCGGATTCGCCGGCGCGCTCGAGCCCTTCGGGCTCCGTTCCAAGCTCGCGACCCTGGCAGGCGAGTACGCGATCGACGGGATGCAATTCCGCTACGAGGTGCATGTTCAATACCAGAGCCGCTACACGGAACTCGTGCTGGCACACAGATCTCGCCACGGGGTGCTTCCGGCCAAGGTGGCCGCGCGTGGAGAAGTATTCCACGGACGTCTCTCGATCGACGGTTGATCCGAAAAGCCAAGGAGTAGAAGAAGATGTTTGAAATTTCCGACGAGCAGCACGCACTGCTCAGCATGGTCCGGCAGTTCGTCCGGGAGCAGATCCGTCCGCTCGAGGACACGCTGGACCCCGATGCGACCAGCGTGCCGGCCGCCGACTACGACCGCCTCGTGTCGAAGACCAAGCAGATGGGGCTGTACAACCTCGACCTCCCGGAGAAGGAGGGCGGTCCGGGTATCGATCTGGTCACCCGTTGCCTCCTGGCAATCGAGATGTCGCAGCACCGTGCCGGCCTCTATGCGCCGTGCTTCGAAGCGTTCGGGCACACGGGCCAGATCCCGCTTCTGTCCGCGTGGGCAACGTCGTACCAGCGTGAGAAGTACCTCGAGCCGTCCATCTCGGGTGAGAAGCGGGCCTGCTTCGCGCTCTCCGAGCCCACCGGCGGCAGCGACCCGGGCCGCAACATTCGCACCAAGGCCGTCAAAGACGGAAACGAGTGGGTCCTCAACGGCAGCAAGCTGTGGATCAGCTTCGCGCACGAGGCCGAGTTCGCGCTCGTGTTCGCTCGTACCGGTGGCCCCGGCCGCGACGGCATTACCTGCTTCATCGTCGACACCGATACGCCCGGATTCAACGTCCACCGGATCGTCCACACGATGCGGTCCACCGACCCCGGCACCGAGCTTCAGCTCGAGAACGTCCGCGTTCCCGAGGAGAACATCCTGGGCGAGATCGGCAAGGGATTCTACCTGGCCAACGAACGACTCAGCCGCAACCGGATCCCGTACAGCGCCGGCACCATCGGCCTCGCCCTTCGCGCTCAGGAAATGACCATCGAGTGGACGAAGATGCGTGAGTCGTTCGGCAAGCGCCTGGCAGACCACCAGGGTGCGAACTGGATGCTCGTCGAGAACGAGCAGGACATCCGGCAAGCGACCCTGATGGTGCTCAACGCGGCGGCTGCCGCCGACGCGGATCGTCCGTTCCGGACCGAGGCGGCACTGGCGAAGATCGCTGCGACCGAGGCCTCGTTCCGTGTCGTCGACCGGTGCATCCAGCTCCACGGTGGCCTCGGTGTCTCCCGTGAACTGCCGCTCGAGCGGTGGTTCCGTGAGCTGCGCATCCGACGGATCGGCGAGGGCGCCACAGAGATTCAGAAGGTGATCGTCGGTCGCGACCTGATCAACAACCCGTACCAGTTCTTCCTGACCAGGAAGTGATCATGGCCAAGGAACGAGAGACCTACGACCTTCCGGCCGACTTCGAGTTCACCGCGCGGAGCCAGGGGCGAACGATCACCGAGGGTGACTTCAGCGCCATGACGAACCTGACCTGGACCACCGCGGAATACCACACGAACAAGCCGCTGATGCTCGAGTCCGACATGGGAGAGCGCAATCTGGCGGGTGCCTGTGTGATCGCCTTCGCTCTGGGCTTGGCGACACCCGCGGTTCGCCCGCGTCTGACAGGAATGGGTGTGAGGCTGGTAGCCCTTGCCGGCTACGACGAGGTGCGGTTCACGTCGCCGCTCCGACCGAACGACACGATCTACGTCGAAACCAGGGTGCGGGACATCGTCAAGACCAGCCGCCCGAACCTCGGCGTGATCAACTTCGAGGACTCCGTGGTCGATCATGACGGACGTACTCTCTGCACGTATGTGCGAAGTGCGTTTTGCGATGTCTCCGAATCGGTGCTCGGCGCCGATCGATAGCCAGAGCGATCTGACTGAGCGGCCGCGCCGGCGAGTCGGGGATGGGGCGGTCGGGTTTCCGAATGTAGTTGTATCGAAATCCATTTCGCGCGATCGGTGATGTTTGCCCGGCGATGGACGGACCCCCGCTCCCACTCTCACCTCACTCGAACGAACAAGGACGACATGAGTGCCCTACAGATACTTTCTCTGGTTGTCATCGTCGCGGCGTTCATAGCCGCGACGAAGTGGCAGCTCAATCTCGGTATCCTCCTGCTACCTGCCGCGTTTGTCATTGCCAGCCTGGCAGGTCTGTCTGCGGACGTAGTCGTCAGTGGGTTCCCGAGTGAGATGTTCGTTCTCCTTGTCGGGGTGACGTTTCTGTTCGCCGTCGTCGAGGCGAGTCGGACGATGGACTACATCATGGACTTCCTTCTCAGGCTGGTGGGAAACCGTGTAGTCCTCGTTCCGTTCATCCTCTTCTTCGCAGGAGCCTTCACTACCGGCGTCGGAACGTATTCGGCCGCGGTCGTGGCGCTTCTGATGCCCGTCGCGGTCCGCTTCGCCCGCCAGTTCGGAGTCAGCATCTTCATGATGGCGCTGATGGTCGTGCACGGAGTCCTGGCCGGATTGTTCAGCCCGATCGCCATCGACGGAGTCTTCACCGATCGGCTTCTGAAGGACGCCGGCCTCGAATCGCACCCGGCGCAACTGTTCGCCTGCCACATCGTTGTTCACGGAATTATCTGTGCTGCAGCATTTTTCCTTTTCGGTGGCAGAAATCTCATTCGGGCCGGCCGATCTGCCGGTGACCACGATGTTCCGCTCGACCGGGCAGGCGCGCAGGAGCCGTCGCCCACAGGAGCATCGGCTGGGCCGTCGGGCGCCGCCTCGGCAACAGTCACCTTGCCGACGAAGACTTTGGGCCGTCCGACGTTGTATCAAGGATGCACGATGACGGCAATCGTGCTGCTGGTCCTCTCCGCGGTCCTGCTCGATCTGGATGTCGGGTTCGTTGCTCTCACACTGGCAGTCGTCCTCGCCCTGATCTTCCAACGCAACGGCGAAGACCTCATCCCCAAGATGCCGTGGTCGGTGATGGTGCTGGTCGGCGGTGTGCTCACCTATATCGCCGTATTGACCGAAATCGGAACTCTCGGGGCCATCGGCGACCAGTTGTACAGTTTCGACTCTCCTGCAATCGGCATCCTCGTTCTGTCCTTCATTACTGCGATCACCTCGGCCTTCACCTCGACCTTGGGTGTTCTCGGTGCAAGTCTGCCTCTGGGGCTTCCGATGGTGTCCGATGGTGGAGTCAGCGTTCTCAACGTCGTCGGGCCCGTCACCATCTCTGCAACTGTTGTCGACGCCAGCCCGATGGGCATTGCGGGGGCACTCGTTCTGGCCAACGCCAGGCCGGACGAGCGCGCGGCGCTGTTTCGCAGGCTCGCACTGTGGGGCCTTTCGATGGTGATCATCGGCCCGCTGCTGTCGTGGGGCATCTTCACCCTGGCGTGAGGGTAGATCGCAGGCTGGACGTGAGGAAGGTACTGCCAGTACACGGATTGGCAGACCCTTGCAGCCGCGCTCGTTTGCGCGTCCAATGGTGGGTTGACCACGGATCGGGCCTTCACGTGGCTTTTGTCGATTTAGGTACATCCACTCAAATTAGTCATCAATGCTGTGTATCCTTCATTCATCTAGCGTGGAAGAGTCGGACACTTCTTCCGGATTAACGCAGCAAGGCTGACTAATTGGTGGGTGAAGCTGATGGATGAACGTGTCGATCGGTTGAGGGAGAACGTCGTCGCATTCAGCCGTAGGATTCGAAGCAAGAGCTCAGGGCACCTGATGTCGCCGACGCAGATGCAGGCCCTGTCTCATCTGGATCGGTCGGGGCCGATGAGCGCACGCGCGCTTGCCGACCTCGAGCAGGTGGCTCCGCAGACCGTTGCTCGCACGGTCTGCTCCTTGGAGGGCGCGGGAATGGTCACTCGTTCCGTCGATCCCAAAGACGCTCGTTCGCAGCTTATTTCGATCACCGAAACGGGTGCCGGCACCCTTACCGCGGATCGGGCCAGGCGCAGGGAGTGGCTCGCGGCCGCGATCGAGGAACGATGTACCGAGGTGGAACGGGAATTACTGTTCCTCGCGGGCGGCCTGTTGGCTCGCCTCGCGGAGGCGCCCGGCTCGCCACGGACGCCGGAGTCGCAGTCGTGACGGCTGTCGGTAGCCGAACCCCGCCTGCATCGGAAGGCCGGGCGATCCCGTTCCGGGTGAGCGGGGCACTGGCGACCGGTAGTGTTCTGCAGCCGCTGAACTCGTCGATGATCGCCGTTGCCATCGTTGGTATCGCCGCGCAATTCGGGTCGAATTCGGGAGTGTCCTGGGTCATTTCGGCGATGTACATCACCACGGCGGTGGGTGCGCCCACGGCAGGCCGCATGGGCGCACTCTTCGGAGCGCGGCGCGTATTCGTCGGTGGCCTGGTTCTGGCCGCTGCCGGGTCGATCGTGGGAATGCTGGCCCCCGACGTGAGATGGTTGATCGCAGCGTATGTGCTTCTTGGCTGCGGTATTTCGGCGCACATGCCCAATGCGATGACGATGATCCGCAGCTATGCGGAGCGTTACGGGCGGCAGTCGCGCACCGCGCTCACCACGTTGGTGGTGTGTGGCCAGTCCGTCGCCGCTCTCGGGCCCACGATCGGCGGCTTGCTCGTGGGGACATTCGGATGGCAGTCCATTCTGTGGGTAAACCTTCCGGTCGTGCTGCTCAGTGCCATCGCAGTAATGCATGCGGACGTCGGGTACGCAGGCGGGCGTTCGGCGTCGGTCCGCGAAGCGCTCCGTGCGCTCGATGTGGCCGGAATCGGGATGTTCCTCGTCGCGATCACTTCGCTGATGTTGCTACTCGTCTCGCTTCGAGACAGTCCCGCGTGGTGGCTGCTGCCGGTGGCCGGAAGCGGACTCGCCCTGTTCGTCTGGTGGGAGTGGCGTGCGTCCGACCCCTTTTTCGATGTTCGTGCTCTGGTACGCAACCGTGCGCTCAGCAACACTCTCGGTCGGACACTGATCACGTACACCTGCTTCTACTGCGTCTTCTTCGGCATTCCCCAGTGGCTGCAGTATGTGAGGGGGATGAGTGCGATCGAGGCCGGCATGACGATGCTGCCGGTCGCGGGGGTCAGCGTCTTCTCCACGATCATCGGGTCACGTGTCTACCGGAGGGCGGGGGCTCGGGCGACTCTTCTCGTCGGCACGATCGCTCTGATGATCGGGGGTGTCCTGATTGCTTCCGTCGAGCGTTCGACAGCGCCCCTGCTCGTCTTGCTGCTTGTCGCGGCGGTGCTGGGCATTCCCAACGGATTCAACAACATCGGCAATCAGAGCCTGGTCAACTCGGTGACCTCGGTCGAGGAAGTCGGCACTGCCATCGGCATGTTCCGCACGATGGCGTTCATCGGGGCCAACCTCTCGGTGGTGGTGCTTCAGGTGACTGCCGGTCACGAGATCGACGATGCCGGACTGCATCGAATGGGCTGGTTCATTGCCGCCACCGCCTTCGTGCTGGTGGTCGGGGTCGCGCTCTCGCGCCACATGGGTCCGAAGGTCGAGGTCGCGAGGGTCGATTCCGAACCACGCTCGGGATAGCTCCTTCCGTTCTCGGCTGTCACGGTCTCTTCAAATGATTGCATATACGATCTAGGGTTCCTATATAAGAACAACGCCGCTACGCTCGGGACGGAGAAGACGTCTAGAACTCACCGACCCCGGAAGGCTCCCCATGACCGTGTTGGCCGTGCGGCACACGACCCCGGCGTTTCGCACCTACTCGGGTGAGAACGCTCTCGACCTGCTGTCGAAAGAACTCGACCGTCCCAGCCCGCATCGCGTGATGCTGGTCTGCGGCGCCTCCATGCTGGCTCACGACGAGGCGCTTCGTCGTGTCGAATCGGCCATCGGGGAACGGTTGGTGGCGCGCTTCAGTGAAGTGCGCGAGCACAGCCCGCTGCCGTCTGTGGAGAAGGCACGCGATGTGCTGATCGACTCCGGCGCGACTGCGGTCGTGGCGCTGGGCGGTGGTTCCGCCGTCGTCACCGCGCGGGCAGCGGTGATTCTGGCGGGTGAGAAGGGAGATGCCCGCGACTTGTGCACCCGACGTGCGGACGACGGCCGGATGATCAGCCCGCGCCTGTCTTCCGCGAAGGTTCCGATGTGGGTCGTGCCGTCCACGCCGACGACCGCGTACGCCAAGGCCGGCGCCGCGGTGAGGGATCCCGCGACAGGGGAGAGGCTGGCGCTGTTCGATCCGAAGGCGCGCGCGGCCGGAATTGTCTTCGATCCGGTGGTGGCAGTGACCGCGCCGGCGTCGCTGATACGTTCGTCGTCGCTCAACGCCCTCGCGATGGCAGTGGACGGGATGCAGTCCACTGGCGGGAACCCGCTGGCCGAAGCATTGCTCGGCCACGCAGTGACTGTGTTGACGACGTGGCTGGGTCGTGTCGGCGACCGGCCCGACGCCGAGGCGGCCGTCCAGTTGATGTTCGGCGCGCTCCTCGCGGGGCAGGGCAGCGACCATGCCGGAACGGGGTTGGCGCAAGCGCTGTCGCATGCGGTGGGCCCGCGCTCGACGGTCGGCAACGGCGTCGTCGAAGCCCTTCTGTTGCCGCACACGATGCGTTTCAATCTCGGCGTGACCGACGAGGCCCTGACTCGGATCGCGCGTCTGCTGGGAGCACGGGGGACCGATTCGCCCGCCGATGCCATCACGGCCATCGAAGAGGTGTTGACCTCTGCGCAAATTCCGCTGCGACTTCGCGATGTCGGCATCGAGCAGTCCGACCTGCCGGAGATTGTCGAGCACACGCTGCACGACTGGGCCGTCACCACGGTCCCGCGTCCTGCTGACCGCGACGGGCTGCGCAGCATCCTCGATCAAGCCTGGTAGCAACACGCTCAGGCCCGCACGCTTCGCCTGCATGTTGCCGGTTCGGGGACTTCTTTGCCCTGAGGTGTTCCCAAATACAACCAAGAGTTCTAATATACGAACTATCGCATTTTGTTGGCCTCGGGCCAGCGAGTGCCGCCGACACGAGAACACCGTCACGTCCTGCCGGTCTGCACTGCAGAACCGGCCGTCCATTCACAAGGAGAGACGTTCATGACGACACAGCCGCAGAGCTGGTCTTTTCCCCTGCAGGCAGATAACGGGCCCGCACCGATGCTCATCGACGGAAGTTGGCTCTCGTCGATCTCGGGGCAGACGTTTCCGACCTACGACCCGGGAACGGGCGAGAAGATCGCGGACGTCGCGCTCGGTTCGGAGAAGGACGCCGAGGTTGCGGTTGCGGCCGCCCGCCGCGCCTTCGACGAAGAGCGGTGGATGAAGCTGCCGGCGCAGCAGCGGGGTGCAATCCTGTGGCGGGCATCCGAGCTGATCAAGGCGTCGGCAGACGAACTGGCCAAGCTCGAGAGTCAGGACATGGGAATCCCGGTTCCCCAGGCCCGCGCCATGGTGCTCGAAGCGGCCGCGCAGTTCCAGTACTACGCAGGATGGGCCGACAAGATCCACGGTCGCACCGCCGATCTCGGCCCCGCCGAACGTCGCATTCAGGGGTACACGCTACGAGAACCGGTCGGCGTGGTGGCGATGATCGTGCCCTGGAACGCCCCGCTGATCTCGGCATCGAAGAAGCTTGCCCCCGCCCTCGCCGCCGGATGCACCTGCGTGCTCAAGCCCGCCGCCGAAACCCCCCTCACCGCGCTGTGGCTGGGGCAGATCCTCTTCGCCGCCGGCGTCCCGGCGGGTGTGGTCAACATCGTCACCGGCCCCGGCTCGACCGTCGGAGCCGCGCTGGCCGAGCACGACGACGTCGATGCCGTGGCCTTCACCGGCTCGACGGAAGTCGGACGCTCGATCATCCATGCCGGCGCAGGCAACATCAAGAAACTGTCCCTCGAGCTCGGCGGCAAGTCACCGGTCATCGTCATGCCGGACGCCGATCTCACGGCCGCGATTCCCGGAGTGGCAGGTGCGGTCTTCTGGAACACCGGTCAGGTCTGCGCCGCGGGCACCCGGCTGTTCGTTCACGAAACGGTCTTCGACCAGGTCGTCGACGGTGTCGCGGAAGAAGGCCGTCGACTGCGCATCGGCTACGGAGCGGACCCGGACGTCGATCTCGGTCCGTTGATCTCCCGCAAGCAACTCGAACGCGTCAGCGCATATGTCGACGGTGGCCGAGAGGCCGGCGCTCGCGTCGTGTCAGGCGGCAACCGGATCGGCGACAAGGGCTACTTCTTCGAGCCCACCGTCTTGGCCGACGTCGACCAGACCATGGCCGTGATGCGCGAGGAGATCTTCGGGCCCGTCCTCGGGGTGATGCCCTTCTCCGATATCGACGAGGCCGTCGCCCTCGCAAACGACAGCTCGTTCGGCCTGGCTTCGAGTGTGTGGACACGCGACGGCGCAGTCGGCCACGCGATCGCGCGGCGACTGCGCGCCGGGCGCGTGGGCATCAACGTGCATCGCGCCGGCGGCGTGCACATGCCTGCCGGCGGCTACCGCCAGTCGGGATGGGGTCGCGAGAGCGGTCCCGAGGCGATGGAGAACTACCTCGAGACGAAGTCCGTCGTCTCAACCCTGAGCTGACCCAGCCGGACAAGGCCGCAGTCAACTCACCGCTCGCCCATACATCCACAAGGAGAACCATGACCCAGACACAGGACCCCCAGATCGGGCGCGAACTCGCGCAGGCAAAATTCACCGACGAGATGCTCGACAACATGCGCGCACTGATCGGCACCGAACTGCGCACCGCCTCGGCGGTGAACAACGAGTACGCAACGCGGTTGGCCATCCTGCGCTTCTGCGAAGGTATCGGCGACGACAACCCGCTGTGGACCGACGAGGAGTATGCGTCGACCACAGTGCACGAGGGAATCATCGCTCCGCCGTCGTTCATCTTCGCCTGCCTGGGTTCGGTGCAGGTCGGATGGCCCGGCCTCGGCGGATTCCACTGCGAGACCACCATCAACTTCCACGAACCGATCCGCGTCGACGACAAGATCACCGCGAAGGTGGTTTTCGACGGGTTCGACGGCCCGACCGACGCGAGTAACTTCGCCGGCCGACGGATCAAGGACTACCTGCGGCAGGAATACCGCAACCAGAACGACGAGCTCGCCGCAACATTCATCTGCTCGCGGATGCGGTTCGAGCGCACCGAAATGCAAGCGAAGCGTGAGTCCCGCAAGGTCGAACTTCCCCACCCCTGGACCGAGGCCGAACTCGAACGGATCGAATCGGACGTCCTCGCCGAGGCGCCGCGTGGCGCCGAACCGCGCTACTGGGACGACGTACAGATCGGTGACGATCTCGACGTGATCACCAAGGGCCCGATCGGACTGACCGACGAGATCGCGTTCGTCGCCGCGGGTGCCGCACCGATCCCGCGCATCGCCGCCCACGGTGTCGCACTGCGCCGTTACAAGAAGCACCCCAAGTGGGCCTTCCGTGACCCGTCGACCAGCGCACTCGAGCCCGTCTACTCCGTGCACTACAACGACTACGCCGCCCGCCTGCAGGGCGCCCAGGTCGCCTACGACGTCGGAATCCAGCGCACTTCCTGGCAGATCCACCAACTGACGAACTGGATGGGAGACGACGGCTTCCTGAAGTCGATTCACGGTCAGTACCGCTCCCACGTCTACCTGTCCGATGTCGTCCGACTCGGCGGCCGGATCACCGACAAGCTCATCGACGACGCCGGCGACCACGTCGTCCACGTCGAGACCTGGGCAACCAATCAGCGCGATCAGTCCGTGATGCCCGGCTCCGCCGTCATCCGACTGCCGCACCGCGCGACCGATGCACAGGAGACCGCGCAGTGACCCCCGAGCCCACCACCACGGCCTGGGGAACGTCGATCGTCCCCGTCGTCGTCGACGGCCGAGAATTCCGCATGTATGCAGAACGCCCACGCAACCTCGGATCGCTGCTACCTTTCGCGGATCGCTGGAACGACCGTGCACACATCGTCCAGGGCGAGCGCGTGATGACCTTCGCCCAGTTCCATCGGGCAGTTCGGGCACGCGCCTCCGAACTGCGAGCACGCGGGGTCACCACCGGCGATCACGTGGTGATTCTCGGATGGAACAGCCCGGAATGGATCGTGAACTTCTGGGCGACCGTCTCCGCCGGCGGCGTCGCGGTTCTGGCCAACGCTTGGTGGAGCGAGAAGGAACTCGCCGACTCGCTGGTCACGGTGGCCCCCGCATTGGTGATCGCCGACGACCGGGTCGTCGACCGGGTGCCCTCGCAATGGGAGTTGCTTTCCTGGGATCCGCAGTCCGTTACCGACTCGGAGACACAGCTGGAACCGTCCGTCGAGGACATCGACGAGAACGCCCCCGCGGCGATCATCTTCACGTCGGGAACCTCGGGCCGCCCCAAGGCCGCCGTCCTCTCCCACAGGTCACTGCTTGCGGGCCTGCAGATGCTTCTGCACATCACCCGGCGGTTGCCGCATCAGGTCGACGAATCGATCGGCCAGGCCGCCCTGCACACCGGACCCATGTTCCATGTCGGCGGAGTGCAGACCCTCCTGCGGGCGATCTGCGTCGGGGACACGCTTGTGATGCCGGCAGGCCGGTTCGATCCTGCCGAGGCAGTGCGATTGATCGAGCAGTGGCGGATCCAACGGTGGAGCGCGGTGCCGACCATGGTCTCCCGCGTTCTCGAGCACCCGGACGTTCGGACCCGCGACTTGACCACACTGAGGTCGTTGACCGTCGGCGGTGCCCCGATGACCCCGGAATTCGTCGAACGCATCCGCACCGGACTCCCCGGTGTGGAGCCACGAATCGCCACCGGCTACGGGCTGACCGAGAACGGCGGACAGGGAGTCGCGGCCTCGGGGGCCGACACCGTCGAACGCCCCGGAACCACCGGACGGGCCCTGCCGTGCGTCGAGATCATGATCGCCCCGGACACCGAGTTCACGGACGGGGAAATCCTCCTGCGCAGCCCGACACAGATGCTCGGTTACCTGGGAGAGAACGAAGCGCCGATCGACTCCGACGGCTGGCTGCACACCGGCGACCTCGGACGCCTGGACGACGACGGATACCTGTTCATCACCGGACGGTCGAAGGAGATGATCATCCGCGGCGGTGAGAACATCGCCCCCGCAGCAGTCGAAGCGGCTCTGACGGCCCTGCCGGACGTGGCGGACGCCGTCGTGTTCGGGATGCCCCACCCGGACCTGGGCGAGGAGGTCATGGCGGCGGTCGTCCTCACCCGTGACCTGGATCCGGACACCCTGGCCGGACAGCTGCGTGGCCGGATCGCATCCTTCTCCATCCCGAGCCGCTGGGTCCCACACCGCGAGCCCTTCCCGGTCAACCACGCAGGCAAGATCGACAAGAAGGCGGTCGTCGCCGCCGCACGACAGCTCCTCGAGGAGGCCCGATGACCAGCGTGGTCGCAACCCACACCCAGGGACGCGTCGGCATCGTCGAAGTCCAGCGAGGACCGCACAACTTCTTCGACGAGGCCAGTCTGTGCGACATCGGTGCGGCACTCGTGCACTTCGACTCCGTCGCCGACGTTCGCGCGATCGTCCTCTGCTCGCAGGGACGAAACTTTTGCGCGGGCGCTGATCTCCGGGGAGTGGACCAACACATCCTTCGCCGGGTCTACCGCGCAGCGGCGTCGCTGTTCACCACCCGAAAGCCCATCGTCGCGGCGGTCCAGGGCGCGGCGGTCGGAGGTGGGCTCGGTCTCGCGCTGGCCGCGGACTTCCGCGTCGCAGGTGCGGACGCCAGGCTGACGGCGAACTTCGCGAGACTCGGCTTCCATCATGGCTTCGGGCTGTCCGTCACCCTCCCCGCGGTCGTCGGCCAGCAGAAGGCGCTGGACCTGCTGTACACCGGCCGCAACGTCGGTGCGGACGAGGCGCTGGCGATCGGGCTGTGCGACCGAGTCAGCGCCGGTGATCCCCGCGAGGCCGCGATCGAGTGGGCAGCCGAGATCGCGGAGTCCTCACCGCTGTCCCTGGCAGCCATCAGGTCCACGATGCGACGCTCCCTCGCTGCTCAGGTAACAGCAGCACTGGACGAGGAAGCCACCGCGCAGACAATGCTGCTGGCAACCACTGATCTACACGAGGGCATTGCGGCCTCGATCGCCAAGCGTCCCCCGGTATTCGTCGGAGCCTGAGATGAAAGGCTGCAGCGGCCGGATACCACGAATGAATGGGGTTAAATTGTGACCGTGAGCGATTCTTCGAGCGACCAGGTGGAGCGAGGTCCACAGAACCACCGGACGATCGACCGAGTGACGCGCATCCTCGAGGAGGTTGTCTACAACCCGGGGATGACCTTCGCGGAGCTGTCCCGCGCGCTGGACGCTCCGAAGAGCTCGGTACACGGCTTCATTCGTGGACTGGTCGCTGCCGGATGGCTTCACCAGGACAACAACCGGTTCTACATCGGTCCGGCCCTGCACGGGCTGACGCTGGCAAGCGGACACCTTCGTGCCGGATCGGTCACCGATGCCGATCTCCAGGCGCTGCACGAGGCGACCGGGGTGACCGTGTTTCTCGGTGTTCAAGCCGGCGACAATCTCATCTATGTTTCCGAGATCGGCGCTGATCTCCTCGCCGGGTTCGGCGCCCGCAAGAACATCCGCCGTCGGCTGCTCGAGACCGCCGGTGGCAAGGCACTGCTGGCTGAACAACCAGCGAGCCAGATGGACGCCTATCTCCGTCGGTGTGGGAGCGACGAAGCGGCGCTCGTCGACACCTTCCTCAGCGAATACGACGAGATCAAGCGCACCCGCGTCGCTCGAAACACCCTGCACGCAGGTACCCGGTTCGCGCTCGCGACCGCGGTTCGGAACAAGTCGGGGAAGGCCGTCGCCGAAGTGACCCTGGTCGGTGCGAGCGCCGACATGCTGCCACGCGAGCAGGAACTGAGGAAGCTGCTCCTCGACCACGTCGACGGATGGCAGCAGCGAATCGGTTCCCCGCGCTGAGCGCTGACTCCCAGAGCTCGTGCGGCAGTGGCACCACTGTGCGCACATCACACTTGTGCAGTAGTGACTCGAGAAAGGGAAGCTGCGATGGAAGCGGCCTCTTCACCAGAATCGACACCCTTCGTGCTGCTGCACGGCGGTCGCCACGGCGGGTGGTGTTGGCGGCGTGTCGCCACACTTCTCCGGCAGGGTGGCCACGAGGTCTACACACCGACGCTGACCGGGCTCGGCGACCGATCCCATCTCCTGAGCCCGCAGATCGGCCTCGACACCCACATTCAGGATCTCGTCGCGACCTTCACCTTCGAAGATATTCGAGACGCGGTCCTCGTCGGGCACAGTTACGGCGGCATGGTGGTCACCGGGGCGATGGAGGTCATCTCCGACCGAGTGAAGACCGTCGTCCTGCTCGACGCACTCGTGCCCCGCGACGGGGAATCGGTCTTCGACCTGAACGGTGAATCGCGGGCCGCGGCGATGATCGCTCTTGCCGATCAGCACGGAGATTCCTGGTACATCCCCCCGGCCGACGCAAGTCGTTACGGCGTGACGGACCCGGAGGACGTCGCATGGGCTAACAGTCGAATGACCGCCCAACCGCTGAAGACCTATCAGGATCGGATCGGCACCACCGACCGGCTCTGGCGTCACCCCGGGATGTTCGTCGAGTGCGTCCCCTCGTCACTCGAACCCCATCTGCTCGAGCGGACCCGAGAACGCAGTGCAACCGATCCTCGCTTCCACTACCGGGTACTGCAGACCTCGCACAACGCCATGGTCACCGACCCCGAGGCTGTGGTGGAGCTCCTGTTCGAGGCGCGTGACCTCGCTTGAGTTAAGAGCGTGTCTCATGTGGATGAAGTGACGTGTGGGACATAATGTGACGCGTGGTAGATGAGTTGTCACTGAGGCTGGTTCCGGATGCGTTG
>NZ_JBHUSF010000109.1:0-25020 GCF_042673295.1 Rhodococcus sp. NPDC057014 | reverse complement strand
GAGCACGTAAGCTCGACACTCGTGGAACAGGGAGCAACGGGCGCGCGTCGGCGCCGCCTGGGAGTCATGGGCGGCACCTTCGACCCCATTCATCACGGTCACCTGGTGGCCGCCAGCGAGGTGGCCGACCGATTCAGCCTCGACGAGGTCGTCTTCGTGCCCACCGGCAGGCCGTGGCAGAAGCAGGGCAAGGGCGTCAGCCCGGCCGAGGACCGGTACCTGATGACGGTCATCGCCACCGCGTCGAACCCGCGGTTCTCGGTCAGCCGGGTCGACGTCGACCGCGAGAAGGTCACCTACACCGTCGACACCCTCCGGGATCTGCGCAGCTACCACCCGAACGCCGAGCTGTACTTCATTACCGGTGCGGACGCCCTGGCGAGTATCCTGTCCTGGCAGGACTGGGAGGAACTGTTCTCGCTGGCGAAGTTCGTCGGGGTGTCGCGTCCGGGATTCGATCTCAACACCGAACATCTGGCCGGGCATCTGGATGCGTTGCCGGAGGACGCGGTCACGCTGATCGAGATTCCGGCTCTGGCGATCTCCTCGACGGAATGTCGGCGGCGCGCCAGCCGCCATCGTCCTGTGTGGTACCTCGTGCCGGACGGTGTGGTCCAGTACATCTCCAAACGGAACCTGTACCGGCCACCGGACTCCGAGCGCCTCGACGGCGCGACGACGATGTCCGAACCGGCCCCGGACAAGACCAAGAGTTAGACAGCACTTTCCGAACGAACTGGGAGAACATCGCGTGAGCGCAACGACCGAAGCCATCGAGATGGCACGCATCGCGGCAGTGGCTGCCGACGAGAAGCTGGCCTCCGATGTGGTGGTGCTCGATGTTTCCGAGCAGCTGGTCATCACCGACTGCTTCGTCATCGCCTCCGCCCCCAACGAGCGCCAGGTGAACGCGATCGTCGAGAACATCGAGGATCGGCTGCGTGAGGCAGGTCACAAGCCGGTGCGGCGCGAGGGCACCCGCGAAGGCCGTTGGGCACTGCTCGATTTCGTGGACGTCGTCATCCACGTCCAGCACAACGAGGAACGCAACTTCTACGCCCTCGACCGGCTGTGGAAGGACTGCCCGGCCGTGCCGGTCGAGGGCATCGGCCAGCACGGCCCGGCCGGCGCGAACGGTGCGGGTGCCGCCGAGGCTGCCGGTGCGGGTGCCGCCGAGGCTGCCGGTGCGGGCGCCGCCGATGCTGAGGAGTCCGAGCTGTGACGGATGCTCCCCGTGCCCCGCGGCGACTGATACTGCTCCGCCACGGACAGACCGAGTACAACGCCGACAACCGCATGCAGGGCCAGCTCGACACCGAACTGTCGGAGCTGGGGCGGTCGCAGGCCCGCGCCGCCGCCACCGCGCTCGTCGGCCGCAGGCCCATCTCCATCGTGTCCTCCGATCTACGGCGGGCCTACGACACCGCCGTCGAGGTCGGCGACAATGCCGGTCTGCCGGTGCAGATCGACGAACGCCTCCGGGAGACGCACCTCGGCGACTGGCAGGGGCTCACGCACCTCGACGTCGACGCGCGGGCACCCGGCGCCCGCGCCGTGTGGCGCGGCGACGCGACGTGGGCGCCGCCCGGCGGCGAGAGTCGCATCGACGTCGCCCGGCGCAGCAAGCCGGTGGTCGCCGAGCTGGTCGAGAAGCACGAGGACTGGGCCGAGAAGCCGGTGGTCCTGGTCGCTCACGGCGGATTGATCGCCGCACTGACCGCCGCCCTGCTGGATCTGCCCGTGGACCGCTGGCCGGTGCTGGGCGGGCTGGGCAACACCAGCTGGGTGCAGCTGAGCGCGTACGGGAACCCCGATTCGCTCAGCTGGCGCCTCGACGTGTGGAACGCTTCCGCGAGTGTGGCCAGTGACGTCCTCTGAGGTGGGTGCCGGTTCCGGGGAACGCCCCGTCCTGCTCGTGCTCGCCGATTCGCTGTCGTACTACGGACCCAAGGGCGGGCTCCCGTCCGACCACCCCGACATCTGGCCCAATATCGTTGCCCGTCAACTCGGCTGGGATGTCGAGTTGGTGGCGCGGATCGGCTGGACCAGCCGCGACGTGTGGTGGGCGCTGACGCAGGACCCACGGGTGTGGTCCGCGGTTCCCCGCGCCGGCGCCGTGGTGTTCGCCGTCGGCGGCATGGATTCGCTGCCGTCCCCGCTCCCGACGGCGTTGCGGGAACAATTGCGTTACGTCCGCCCGCCCGCGCTGCGGCGCGTCGTGCGGGGCGGCTACCAGTGGCTTCAGCCCCGGCTCGCCCCGCTGGGGTGGCCGGTGGCGCTGCCGCCGCGGCTGAGTGTCGAATACCTGGAGAGCTCACGCGCGGCGCTCGAGTACATGCGCCCCGAGTTGCCCGTCATCGGGACTCTGCCGTCGGTGCACCGCAGCGAGGCCTACGGCAAGGTCCACGCGGGGCGTCCCGGTGCCGTCGCCGCCATCACCGCGTGGTCGGAGGAGAAGAACGTGCCGCTCGTCGACCTCGCGGAGGCGGTGCGCGCCAACGTGTTCAGCGATCAGGGAAATCCGGACGGCATCCACTGGGGCTGGGACGGGCACACCGAGGTGGCCGCGGCGATGCTGACCGCGATCCGCGCGGCGGCCGTCGTGCCGGATTCCGCCGAGTGCGCGGTTCCGGCCGACCCGGTGCCGAGCGGAGCCGAGTAGTCCGATGCCCGTCGTCGTCGTCACCGATTCTTCGGCATCGATCCTGCCCGAACACGTCGAGCAGTACGGGATCCGAGTGGTCCCGCTCCACGTCCTCAGTGGCGGCCAGGACTTCCGGGAGGGTATCGACGAGGTCCCCGAGGACCTCGCCGGCGTCACCACGTCGGGCGCATCGCCGAGCGAACTGTCCGAGGCCTACGCCGAAGCGCTGGAACTGAGTGAGGGTGCCGGCGTTCTCGCGGTGCACATCTCGCGGCAACTGTCCGGCACGTGGGAGGCGGGCCGCCAGGCGGCGCAGGAGTTCGACGGCCGCGTGCGGATCGTCGACTCCCAGTCGGCCGGAATGGGATTGGGGTACCCGGTGCTCGAGGCGGCGCGTGCGGCGCAGGCCGGTGCGAACCTCGAGACGGCCTATCGGCGGGCGGTCGACGTCGCGAGCCGTGGGCGTTGCCTGATCGTCGTCGACCGGCTCGACCAGTTGCGCCGCGGAGGGCGGATCGGGACCGCCGCCGCCCTGCTCGGCACCGCACTGGCGATGAAGCCGGTGCTGCATCTCGTGGACGGCCGGCTGGTGCTGAAGGAGAAGACGCGGACCTCGACCAAGGCGATGGCCAGGATGGTCGATGCGGCCGTGGAACTGGCGGGTCTGGACAGGACGGCCGTCGCTGTGCATCACTTGCGCACCCCACGGCGCGCCGAAGCGGTGGCGCAGCAACTGAAAGACCGGATCCCGCAGGTCAGCGATCTGGTCGTCACCGATTTCAGCTCGGTGCTCGGAGCCCATGTCGGGGTCGGCGCGATCGGCGTCGTGCTGTGCTCGGAACCCGCACTGCCCGACGAAAACCACGATTCATCCACAACGTCGCGCTGATCCACAGGCCGATTCGAATGCCGGGTCGGCGCAGCGTTTTCGGGGGCGCCGCACTCTAGCGTCGCGTCCATGGGCATCAGGGAAGAACGTTCGAGAGGCCGGCGCCGGCTCGCGTTCCTGACGTCGGGGGAACGCGACGTGCTGCCGCCCGCCACTCCGGCGGCGCCGGAGTGGCTGGCCGAGCCGAGCGCCACCGGCCTCGACGGCGACGAGACGTGGTCCGCCGCCCACCGAGTCGGCTTCTCGATCCCCGACCGGTGGCGGGACGCACGATTCGACCCCGGGCGGTACGGGGCGATCGTGCTGGTCGTGGTGGGAATCGTCGTCGCGGCGGCTACGGTGCTGGCGGTGCGCAGCGATCGCCCGACGGCGCAGGCCGTTCCGTCGTTACCTGCCGCGGGGGTGCATTCCCTGAATCCGGCGCCGGAATCGACGACCGCCACCGCAGCGGCACCGGCACCCGCACCGGACGAGGAAATCGTCGTCAGCGTGGTGGGTCTCGTGGTGTCGGCAGGCCTCGTCCGGCTGCCGCCGGGCGCCCGGGTGGCGGACGCGCTCGCCGCGGCCGGGGGTGTGCGCGCCGGCGGTGACACCCTCGGATTGAATCTGGCGCAACGACTGTCGGACGGCGATCAGGTACTCGTGGGCGCCGCGACCACCCAGGCGCCACCGAGCGCGGTGGGCGGCACCTCCGCGGGCTCGCCGGGACCCGCGGGTGCGGCGAACACCGCGGCCGGTGGCCTGGTGAACCTCAACACGGCGACGGAGACGGAACTCGACGCCCTTCCCGGTGTGGGACCGGTCACGGCGGCGGCGATCGTGGCGTGGCGCACGACGAACGGCAGGTTCACCGACATCTCACAACTGGGGGAGGTGGACGGGATCGGGCCGGTGCGGCTGGAGAAACTGCGTGCCCAGGTCACCCTGTGATGCCCGAGGGTGAGCCGCGGCTCCTCGACCTCCGGCTGCTCCCGTTCGCCGGGATCTGCTGGGCGGCAACGCTGATCGGCATCCTCGGCGGCTCCCGTGCGGCGTGGATGCTTCTGGCGGCCCTGTCGGGGTCGGCCGTCCTGCTCGCCGCCCGCTGCGCCCTGCGGTCACCGCGACGATGGGCGGCCGGGACGCTCGCGCTACTGCTGTTCGGCTCGTGCTGCGCTGCGGGGGTGGCCTGGCGGGTTCAGGCCGTGGAACGGCACCCGATGACCGAACTCGCCCGCAACGAGACGTGGGTGACGCTCGTCGTCACCCCGGTCGACGACCCCCGGGAGATCGCCGGCTTCGGACGGCACGTCCTCGTGAACGCGAACGTCGTCGAGATCCGCCGGGCAGGCGAGACGATCCACGCGGGCGGCGCGGTGGTTCTCCTCGCCCCGGCGGACGGGTGGCTCGGGCTCTTGCCGGGGCAGGACGTGGTGCTGCGCGGGCAGCTGAGCCCGCCGCGGCACCGGGACCTGAGCCTGGCCGCGGTCCGGGTGTCGGGACCGCCGGCGGAGGTCGGTCCCGCGCCTGCGCACCAGCGGTGGGCCGGGGCCCTGCGGGCACGATTCGCCGCGGCCGCCGCCGTCCTGCCTGCCGCCGAGGCGGGGCTGCTGCCGGGGTTGGTGGTGGGCGACACCTCCGCGCTGCCCCGGGAGGTGAAGGACGACTTCACCGCGACCGGGCTGACGCACCTCACGGCGGTGTCGGGGGCGAACGTCAGCATCCTGCTGGGGGCGGTGCTGCTCGTGGTCCGCGGGATGGGGCTCGGTCCGCGGGCCGGCGCGGCGCTGGCCGCCGCCGCTCTGGTCGCGTTCGTGGTGGTCGCGCGCCCGTCACCCAGCGTGCTGCGCGCCGCCGCGATGGGCTCGGTCGCCCTGCTGGCGCTCGTCGCGGGGCGGCGGAAACAGGCGATGCCCGCGCTGGCAGCAGGTGTGATCGCCCTGCTGGTGTGGGCGCCGGCACTGGCGGTGAACTTCGGTTTCGTTCTGTCGGCGGCGGCCACCGCCGGGTTGATCGTGATCGCGCCCGTGTGGGTCGACGCGCTGGTGGGCCGCGGGTGGCCGCGGGCGGTGGCGGAGACGCTGGCGGTGTCCGTCGCCGCCTTCGCCGTGACCGCGCCGATCGTGGCCGCCATGGCAGGCACCGCAAGTCCGGTGTCGATCTGCGCGAACATCCTGGTGGCCCCCGTGATCGGCCCGATCACCGTGGTGGGCGCGATCACCGCGCTGATCGCGGGCGTCAGTGTGCCCGTCGCGGAAGTGGTGGTGCGCCTGACCCAGTGGCCGCTGTGGTGGCTGGTGACGGTGGCCGAGCGGGGCGCGCGGATCCCCGGGGCCTCGGTTCCGGTGCCGTCGGGGCCCGCCGGTGCGGTCCTCGTCCTCGGTGCCGTGCTGGCAATCGGTGCAGCGCTGCGCAGCCGGGGAACCCGGCTGGTCCTCGCGGGAATCGTGATCGGGGTGCTGGTGCTGTGGGCGCCGATCTGGCCGTCCTGGCTGGGTCGCCTCGCGTGAATACACCCGAATGCGAACGTGAATCCAGTTGTGCTGCAGTGGTTTGTGCCGCACTGCTTCTGCGGGGGATGGGTGCGGAGGAAGGCCGGCGACACGCGGAAATTACGGGGGAGGGGCGATTTCTGTATCGTTTCGAATTCGATTCCCGATGTGCGTATGAGACACCCGAACACCGACTACCATCCGGTGGCAGATGTCGAGGGCGAACGGTCTTGGAACACACCCGCATTGGAGGGCGAGATGTCGGAATCGGAGCGGACGGATCTCGACGTGGACGACGAACTCGACGCCGGGCAGGTGTGGAGAGCGCAGCGGGTCGTCGCTGCCCAGTCGCTCGACGCCGCGGATTGCCGCATGCTGCTGTCCATGCTCGGCATCGCGGGCAACCCCGATTCGCCGGAGCCGGACTGACCGCGGTCAGGTCATCTTCCGGTGATGGTGCGCGACGATCTCCTGCGCCACCGTCGCCAGTTTGAGGTTCATGTCCTGTGAGGTGGTGCGGAGAATCTCCATCGCCTGGGTCTCGGAAATGTTGTGGAACGCCATCAGCAGTCCCACCGCCTTCCCGATTTCGCGGTTGCTCACGAGGCCGGCGCGCAGGGTCTCGGCCTCGAGGTGCTCGTGTACCGCTGCCAGTGCCACCGCCGCGAACGAGGCGAGCATGATGCCCTGCTCCACGGACGTGGTGTTCAGGGCTCCCGGCGTGTCGGAGAACAGATCGAGGGCGCCGACCTTGCGTCCCAGGATGACGAGTCGGAATCCGGCCGCCCCACGCACCGGCGTCTCGGCCAGTACCCGCTGGGAGAGCCGCGGCCATTGCGTCGACGTGGACAGGTCCGTTTCGAACTGGGGAGTGTCGCTGACGATCGCGTCGACGCACGGCCCCTCGTTCTCGAGGCGCTCGAGCTCGTCGACGCGGGCGGCGATGTCGTCGCTGGCCGCCACCGTCACGTAACGGGTGCCCTGCCGGAGCATCAGGCTCGCGTGCTGACAGCCCTCGACGAGGAGCGGTGCGGCGTCGCAGACGGCCTGGTGGACCTGCCCGAAATCCTGGCCCGCGTAGAGGAGATCGGCGAGGGTCGCGAACGTGACCGCCGACTTGCCGACGGCCTGCAGGCGTGTCGTATCGGGCGCGGTGTCTCGCATCGGTTCCTCCAGCGTGCGGGCGTGGGCCCGGCTCACTGATTCAGTCTGCCAGAGTGGGCGGTCGGCGCCGCTCCGAGCCGGAAGAATTCGCGAACGGACTCCGGGGGCGGCCGGCCCGGGCCAAGATGACGTCATGGTTTCGCACACCGAGAACCCGCTCGTGGCCGTCGCCCAGGGCATGCTGCGAGGCGTCCAGGAGGGCGGTGTCCTGTCGTGGAAGGGCATTCCCTACGCCGCGCCGCCGATCGGTGAGTGGCGGCTCCGCGCGCCGCGCGCACCCGGATCTTTCGACGGGGTGCGCGACTGTTCCCGGTTCGGTCCGATCGCGCCGCAGAACGAGCACGGGCCGCTGCCCATCGATCCCGGTCTGACCATCGACGAGGACTGCCTCACCCTGAACGTCTTCGCGCCGGCCGCCGATGCGGGGCAACCACGGCCGGTGATGGTGTGGATCCACGGCGGGGCCTATTACCTGGGTTCGTCCGGGCAGCGCATGTACGATCCGGCTCGGCTGATCGAGCGCGGCGACGTCGTGGTGGTGACATTCAATTACCGGCTCGGTGCGCTGGGGTTCCTGGACTTCTCCGCGTTCTCGACCGACGAGCACCCGTTCGACACCAACCTCGGCCTCCGCGATCAGATCGCGGCCCTGACCTGGGTCAGGGACAACATCGCGGCGTTCGGCGGCGACCCGGGCGACGTCACCCTGTTCGGGGAGTCGGCCGGCGGCGGCTCGGTCACCACGTTGATGACGTCGCCGCAGGCGGAGGGGCTGTTCCACCGCGCGATCGCCGAGAGTTCGCCTGCGACGTCCGTGTACGGCAGTGCGCGAGCCGAGAGCATCGCCGAGTCGTTTCTCGAACTGCTCGACATCGCGCCCGCCGACGCGGGCCGTCTGCGCGACCTGCCCGTCGACGTACTGACGAAAGCGTGCATCGAACTCGTCCAGCAGGTGCCCGCGCGGGTCCCCGGCACCCTGGCGGTCGCCCCGACCGTCGACGGGGACGTGGTCCCGCACTACCCGGTGGCGGCGTTCCGCAAAGGCCTCGCGCATCGGATTCCGCTGCTGATCGGGACGAACAAGGACGAGGCCTCGATGTTCCGGCTGATGAAATCGCCCCTGATGCCGATCACCCCGGACGCCGTCCATCAGATGTTCGTGGCGATCGCCGCCGACCATCCCGACCTTCCCGCCGACGAGGAGCAGGAGGTGGCCGCGGCGTATCCCGACTACCCGAAGAAACGCTCGGCGATGGAGATCTCGCGGGACGCCGCGTTCCGGATGCCGACGCTGTGGATCGCGGAGGCGCACAGCCGTGTCGCGCCTACCTGGCTGTACCGATTCGACTACGCCACACCCTTCCTGCGCGCCGCTCGGATCGGTGCCACCCACGGCACCGAGGTGCCCTATGTGTTCGGCAACTTCGGTGTCGTCCCGCACGACCCCACGTTCAAGCTCGGTGGGCACCGGACCGCCGGTCACGTGTCGGAGCGGATCCAGCGCCGGTGGCTGTCCTACGCCACCGAGGGCACACCGGACGGAACCGGAGCGGAGACCGACTGGCCGAGGTACGACGAGGTGGACCGCACGACCCTGCTGATCGGCCGCTCCGATGCGGTCGCCGACGACCCGGACCGGGAACTCCGCCGGGCGTGGGGTGAGGAAGTCATCGGCTTCACCTGAACGGCGCCCGGTTTCGTCTCCGCCGAACTCGGGGATACCTGCTGAATGAGCGCTGCAGCAACGGAATCGGATCGCGACCTCAGCGTGGGGGTCGAGGAGGAGTTCTTCCTCGTCGACGAGTCCGGTCACCTCTCCTCCTCCGGACCCGACGTGGTCGCGGAGGCCGGCCACGACATTCACGGGCTCCAGCGCGAGCTCGCCCGGTGCCAGATCGAGACGGCGACGGGCGTGTGCCACACCGGGGAGGAACTGCACGAGGAATTGCGCAGCCTGCGACGCCGGCTGATGAAGGCCGCCGCGGGCCGTGACCTGTTGCTGGTGCCCAGCGGAACCTCGCTGATCGCCGAGGGGCTGCCCCCGGCGATCACCCCGAGCCCGCGGTACGAAGAGATGGCCCGCCACTTCGGGTCGATCGTGGACACCGTGACCACGTGCGGCTGTCACGTGCACGTGGGGATCCCGAGCCGCGACGTGGGTGTGCTGGTGAGCAACCAGGTGCGCAGCTGGCTCCCGGTTCTTCTCGCTCTCGCCGCGAACTCGCCGTTCCACAGCGGGCACGACACCGGGTACCACAGCTGGCGGCACATCATGTGGTCGCGGTGGCCGTCGGCGGGACCGCCACCGCACTTCGATTCCGCGGACGAGTACGAGTCGTCGGTCGGCGCCATGATCGGAACCGGCGCCGCCATGGACCGGGGAATGATCTACTGGCACGTCCGGCTCTCCGACAAGCAGCCGACCATCGAGGTCAGGATTGCGGACGTCGCCATGACCGCTGCGCACGCGGCGCTCTACGCAGTGGTGGTGAAGGGCCTCGTCGGGTGGGCGCTGCGGTCCGTGGCGGACGGCGACACCGTGCCGTGGCTGCGCGTCGAGTTGCTGCGGGCGCAGTTGTGGCGTGCGGCCCGGGACGGACTCGACGGGGAATGCACCAGCCCGGCGACGGATCGGTCCCTGCCGATCCGCAGGCACCTGGAACTGCTGAACGAATGCGTGGCCCCGGGACTCGGTGCGAGCGACCGGGCCTTCCTCGAATCGGGCCTCGACACGGTGCTGCGGGACGGCACCGGGGCGGAGAGGCAACGGACGGAGTTCGCGCGCGTCGGCACGCTGGCGGCGGTGGTCGACCTGCTGACGCGCGAAGTGGTCAGCTGAGCGGTGGTGGCGGAGTCAGCTCGGTGAGACCGGTTGCGGTGGTGGAGCCGAGGTAGCCGGGGTGCAGCAGCCGGGTGGAACCGGGCCCCGCGAGCAGGGTGCCCGCACTGGAATCCGGTCCGGTGCGCAGCGGACCCGGATCGTCGATCAGCGCCTCCACCGTCGCGGTGTCGGCGAGGCTGAGGTCGATGCGCTGCGCCTCGGGGTGATAGACGGCGAGGACGACCGGTTCGGGATAGTGGGCGGCGGTGCGGCGCATCACCTGGAAGGCAGGATCGGTGCCCAGGGCGAGGACGGTGACGTTCGCGAACGACGCGAGCCGGTCGGCGACCACACGGCCGGCGGCGCTGCGCCACGTGCGCCCGTACAGGGCGAGCGCGTCGGACAGGTGACGCTGCTCGCCTTCGCCTCGCGGGCTGCCGCCTGCCGGGTCGAGCAGCGACCGCCACTGGTGCTCGTACACGGCGCACGCGGCGTCGAAGTCGTCGTCGGCGCCGTTCGCCGTGCCCACGCCGAGTACCGGCTCGAGGGCGGATCGACCACCGGCGAACACGGCCTCGGCGTGCCCGGAGACCGAGCAGCGGGCCACCAGTTGCACCGACCACCGCAGAAGCAACCCGTCGCGGCAGGTGTACCGGAAACTCAGTTCGTACCGTTGCCCTGCCGCGCGGTCGTCGTCGAGGTCGATCGTGTGCGCGAAGCCGTCGCGGGTGACGCCGTCCA
Source organism: Rhodococcus sp. NPDC057014 (assembly GCF_042673295.1). Classification (NCBI taxonomy): domain Bacteria; kingdom Bacillati; phylum Actinomycetota; class Actinomycetes; order Mycobacteriales; family Nocardiaceae; genus Rhodococcus; species Rhodococcus sp. NPDC057014. Next base: position 14,290 of record NZ_JBHUSF010000109.1, on the reverse strand, counting down.
CCTCGGATTCCGCGGTCATATCACGAGTGTCCACCGCCGACGCGGTAGTTGCGTGCTGATCGCCGGTGTTCGCCTGCCCGTCCCGCCTCGGGGTGTCCGTGAACGTGTCCGCCCCACGTGGCACGATCTTCGCGTGAGCACTCCAACTCAGCTCGAACAGCTCCATCTCGTCCTCGGTGACGAGGAATTCCTCGTCGAACGCGCGGTGGCGCAGGTCGTCGGTCAGGTCCGCGCGAGCGCGAACGTGGCCGCCGGCGCCGAACTCCCCGTCAACCGGCTGCGGGCGGGCGACGCCGGGGCGGCCGAACTCGCCGAACTGCTCAGCCCGTCCCTGTTCGCCGAAGACCGCGTGGTGGTGCTCGAGGCCGCGGCGGAGGCGGGCAAGGACGCGGTGGCACTGGTCCTCGACGCCGCAGGCGACCCGCCTCCGGGCGTCGTCCTGGTGGTCCTGCACTCGGGCGGTGGGCGTGCGAAGGCGATGACCGGCGCGCTGGAGAAGCTCGGGGCCGTGGTGCACCCGTGCGCCAAACTGAAGTCCGGCGAGCTCATTGGGTTCATCCGCGGCGAGTTCCGCACCCTCGGGGTCCGGGTGTCGCCGGATGTCGTGCAGAGCGTGTTCGAGGGGGTCGGCTCGAATCTGCGGGAACTGGCCGCCGCGTGCTCGCAGCTCACGGCGGACACCGGCGGCAAGATCGACGTCGCCGCCGTGCAGCGGTACTACTCGGGTAAGGCCGAGGTGAGCGGATTCGACGTCGCAGACAAGGCCGTCGCCGGCGACACCGCGGGCGCGATCGAGGCGCTGCGCTGGGCGATGCTGCGGGGCGTGCCCCATGTGCTGCTCGCGGACGCACTGGCCGACGCGGTGCACTCGATCGCCCGGGTCGCTCCGGCCGGGCGGGGCGACCCGTTCCGGATGGCGTCGGAACTAGGCATGCCGCCCTGGAAGATCAAGAAGGCGCAGGCCCTCGCGAAGGGATGGACCCCGACGTCGGTCGGGGAGGCGCTGCGGATCGTCGCCGCCCTGAACGCCGACGTCAAGGGCGCGGCGGCCGACGCGGACTACGCCGTCGAGAGCGCCGTGGGACGCGTCTCCCGGCTACGCCAGATCTGACGGCGACACGACGACGGAGACACGACAACAGCCGCTCGGTCTGAGGACCGAGCGGCTGTTGGAGAGCCTACGACGGAAGAACCGTCAGATCTTGTTGACAGCCTGCGCGAGAGCAGACTTCTTGTTGGCAGCCTGGTTGGCGTGGATGACGCCCTTGCTGGCTGCCTTGTCGAGCTTGCGGCTGGTGGCGACGAGGAGCTCGTTGGCCTTGTCCTTGTCACCGGCCGCCGCAGCCTCGCGGAACGAGCGGATCGCCGTGCGCAGCGAGGACTTCACCGACTGGTTACGGAGTCGGGCCGCCTCGTTGGTACGGATCCGCTTCACCTGGGACTTGATGTTGGCCACGCGTAAAATCCTGTCGTCTTAAGCTGGTTACGGTCGAGAAAGCTCTGGGCGCACACATATGCACCGACAGGCGAGATTACCAGTGATCGGTGTCCGATCTCAAACCGGTGCCGGACGCGCCGACGAATCCTGCGGCTGTGCTGCTGAACGGGTGTGCATGTAGCAGCATGTCTGGGATGACGCCCCCAGCATCGAAGTCGTCAACAATAACGAAGTCGTCGGCAACCTCGAAAGCCCCCGGCCGAAAATCGGGGGGCAGCACGCAGGCGGGTGGGAAGGCTGCGGGAACCACGCCGCGGACACGGGTGACCGCCCGGCCGCGCAAGCCCGCGGAACCCGCGCACGTCTTCGACGGATACACCGACATCGGGCGCTACGGACTGGCGTTCGACGAGATGTTCGACCGCGACGGCACCGTCCGCCCGCCCTACAAGGGCGTCTTCAAGGCGCTCGAGCCCGCGGACAGGGCCGACCTCGCCGCCCGATCCGACGCCCTGGGCAGGGCGTTCATCGACCAGGGCGTGACGTTCTCGCTGTCCGGTCAGGAACGGCCCTTCCCGCTCGACCTGGTGCCCCGGGTCATCGCGGCGGCGGAGTGGACGCGTCTCGAGAAGGGCATCAAGCAGCGGGTGCAGGCGCTCGAGATGTTCCTCGACGACGTGTACGGGGAGCAGCGCATCCTGCGAGACCACGTGCTGCCGAAAAGGTTGGTCACCTCGTGCGAGCACTTCCACCGGGAAGCGTCGGGGATCGTCCCGCCGAACGGGGTGCGGATCCACGTCGCCGGCATCGACCTCGTCCGCGACGAGAACGGGGTGTTCCGCGTGCTCGAGGACAACCTGCGTTCGCCGTCGGGAGTGTCCTACGTCATGGAGAACCGCCGCACGATGGCGCGGGTGTTCCCCGACCTGTTCATGTCGCACCGCGTGCGGTCCGTCGGGGACTACGCCTCGCACCTGCTGCGGGCGCTGCGAGCGTCCGCCGCCCTCAACGAGGCCGACCCGACCGTCGTCGTCCTGACCCCGGGTGTCGCGAACTCGGCGTACTTCGAGCATTCGCTGCTCGCGCGCCAGATGGGCGTCGAACTCGTCGAGGGTCGCGACCTGTTCTGCCGCGACAACATGGTCTACATGCGCACGACCGAGGGCGAACGGCAGGTCGACGTCATCTACCGCCGCATCGACGACGACTACCTCGACCCGATGCACTTCCGGCCGGACTCGGTGCTCGGGGTGGCCGGTGTGCTGAACGCGGCCCGCGCGGGCAACGTCGTCATCTCGAGTGCCGTCGGGAACGGCGTCGGCGACGACAAACTCGTCTACACGTACGTGCCGCAGATCATCGACTACTACCTCGGGGAGAAGCCGCTGCTCGCGAACGTCGACACGTTCCGCTGCTGGCTCGACGAGGAACGCGAGGAGGTGCTGGACCGGGTCGGCGAACTGGTGATCAAACCGGTGGAGGGTTCCGGTGGCTACGGCATCGTCTTCGGCCCCGACGCGTCACCGAAGGAGCTGAACACGATCACGAGGAAGATCAAGGCCGACCCCCGCGGCTGGATCGCGCAGCCCGTCGTCCAGCTGTCCACGGTGCCGACGAAGGTCGGGGACGAACTGGTTCCGCGGCACGTCGATCTGCGCCCCTTCGCCGTGAACGACGGCGACGACGTCTGGGTGCTGCCGGGCGGTCTGACCCGGGTGGCCCTGCCGGAGGGATCGCTCGTCGTGAACTCCAGCCAGGGCGGCGGCAGCAAGGACACCTGGGTGCTCGCGAGCAGGAGCTCCGACGAGGAACGCGAACTCGCGGGCGAGGAGCTGGTGGCCGCACCGGCGCAGTCCGCCGAGGCGGAGCAGGGACCCGAACTCAGCACGACCCAACTCCAGCAGCAACAACAGCAACAGCAACAACAGGGCCGCCAACGACAGGGCCGGGGAGGTGATCGCTGATGCTGGCCAGGAACGCCGAATCGTTGTACTGGATCGGCCGGTACGTCGAGCGGGCCGACGACATGGCCCGCATTCTCGACGTCGCCGTGCATCAACTCCTCGACGACGCGTCGGTGGACCCGGACCGCACGTCCCGGTTGCTGCTGCGGGTGCTCGGCATCGAGGCACCCGACACCGAACTCGACGTCCGGTCGGTGACCGAACTGGTGGCGTTCAGCCGCAACCAGGTGGGCTCGATCATCGACTCCCTCGCGAGCGCCCGGGAGAACGCGCGCGGTGCCCGCGAGGTCACGTCCAGCGAGATGTGGGAGTGCCTCAACACCACGTACAACGGCCTCGCCGAACGGGAGCGGGCGTCCAAGCGTCTCGGCCCGCACGAGTTCTTCCGGTACGTGGAGGAACGAGCGGCGATGTTCGCGGGCCTGGCCGACTCGACCATGAGCCGCGACGACGGGTACCGCTTCCTGCTGCTCGGCCGCTCGATCGAACGTGTCGACATGCTCGCGCGGATGCTGCTGTCCCGCGCCGGCGACCGCCCGTCCTCGCCCGCGTGGGTGACGGTGCTGCGCTCCGCCGGTGCCCACGACACCTACCTGCGCACGTACCGCGGCGCGCTGGACGCCAACCGGGTGGTCGAGTTCATCCTGCTGGACCGGCTGTTCCCGCGGTCGGTGTTCCACGCCATCCGGCAGGCGGAGCTGTGCCTCGCCGAACTCGACCACCAGCCCGACAGCCGCGTCGGGCCCCGGGCCGAGGCACAGCGCCTGCTCGGCCGGGCCCGGAGCGAACTCGAGTTCCTGCCGCCCGGCGTGCTCCTCGAGGATCTCCAGGATCGGCTCGCGGGATTGCAGGAGACCTGCCGCGAGCTCGGAGAAGCGATCGCACTGCAGTATTTTCACGCCGCGCCGTGGGTGGCGTGGACCGATGCACGGGCCGTCGGCGGCGAATCCGTCGTGGAGGGAGAGCTGTGAGCTGGCGAATGAGAGTGGTGCACACCACCGGATATGCCTACGACGCACCGGTGACGTCCTCGTACAACGAGGCGCGGCTCACCCCTCGCGGTGACAGTAGGCAGACGGTGATCCTGAATCGGGTGGAGACGACGCCGGCGACCCGGTCGTACCGCTACACCGACTACTGGGGCACCGCCGTCACCGCGTTCGATCTCCATGCGCCGCACAAGGAACTGGAGGTCACCGGACTGTCCGTCGTCGAGACCGAGCCGTTCTGGGAGCCGGAGGAGAAGGCGGACTGGGACGAACTGGCGAGCCCGCCGCTCACCGACCGGTTCAACGAGCAGCTGAGCAACACCACGTTCGTGCCGCGCAGTCGCAAGCTCGACACCATCGCGCGGGATCTGCGCAAGGGGCGCACCCCCGACGAAGCCGTTGTGGCGGCGGCGGACTGGGTGCACCGGGAGATGGAGTACGTCCCGGGCACGACGGGCGTCCACACCTCCGCGGTCGACGCGTGGGCCGAACGGCAGGGCGTGTGCCAGGACTACGCGCACCTGACTCTGGTTCTGTTGCGCAGCATGGGAATTCCGAGCCGCTACGTGTCCGGCTATCTGCACCCGAAACCCGACGCGGCGGTGGACGAGACGGTGGCGGGGGAGAGTCACGCGTGGGTGGAGGCGTGGACCGGCGCGTGGTGGGGATACGACCCGACCAACGCCGTGGCGGTGAACGAACAGCACGTGTCCGTGGGTATCGGACGGGACTACGCGGACGTTCCGCCGCTCAAGGGCATCTTCTCCGGTGGCCGGGCAACCGACCTCGAAGTCGTCGTGGAGATCACCCGCCTGGCGTAAAGTGCCACCCAGATCTATCTGTGGAAAGCAGGACTAACGATCCATTTCGACGAAGGTGGGTTCAATGTCTCCAACCGCACAGGAATACGTAGAAGTCGAACCGATCTCGGATCTCAAGAAATACGTAGCAGAGGCGGTCGGTACGTTCGTCCTGGTCTTCGCGGCGGTGGGGACGGCGGTCTTCGCCGGCGCCAAGGTCGGGAACCTCGGTGTGGCACTGGCATTCGGACTGACCCTGCTCTTCCTCGTCTACGCCATCGGGCCGATCTCGGGCTGCCACGTCAACCCTGCCGTCACGGTGGGGCACCTCGCCCTCGGCCGGTTGTCCGTCGCGAAGGCGGGTCTGTACGTCGTCGCGCAGGTCATCGGTGGTCTCGTCGCCGGTGTGGTGGTCTACGCGATCGCGCAGAGCCTGCCGTCGTACAACCGCGCCGACGACGGTCTCGGCGCCAACGGCTGGGGCGCCCACAGTCCGTCCGCCATCAAGGGACCGCTCGGCGGAGTCATCGAGAACGGGTACGGCATCGGCGCCGCGATGATCGTCGAGGTCCTCCTCACCGCGCTGCTCGTGTTCGTCGTCCTCGCGTCCACCGACCAGATCTCCGACGTCCCCCTCGCCGGCGTGTCGATCGGCTTCACGCTCGCCGTGATCCACCTCGTGTCGATCCCGATCGACAACACGTCCGTCAACCCGGCCCGCAGCCTCGCCGTGGCGCCCTACCAGAACGGTGCGCTCGCGCAGGTGTGGTTGTTCATCGTGTTCCCGTTGATCGGTGGCGCGGTGGGTGCGCTGGTCTACCGGTCGCTGTTCGGCCGGTACGACCGACTGCAGAGCTGAGCACCGACCGGTCCGGGCCGGGTGCCCGGGGCCTGCGGGCCGGAATTCTCGCGTGCGCGGTCGTCGCGCTCACCGGAACGGTCCCCGCGACCGCGACCGCCGAGGACGCGCTCCGGCCGGGACCGTCGTATGTCGCCCTCGGCGACTCCCGCGGGTCCGGACCGCTCATCGAATTCTCGGAGCACCGCGACCTGTGCCTGCGATCGCCGGACCTGAACTACCCGGCGAAGCTGGCGCGGCTGATCGGCGCCGCCACTCTCACCGACGTCACGTGCTCCGCCGCCACACCCGCCCACGTGATCAGCACCGCGCAATTCGTGGGGACGCGCTTCGTCCCGCCGCAGATCGATGCGCTGCGGGCGGACACCGACGTCGTGACGCTCAGCATCGGGGGCGGCGGTTCCAACCACCTGCCCGTGTCGGTGCGCTGCGGCGCCCTCGTTCCCGGCGCCGACGCCGACTGCCGCGACGACCCGCGGGCGGAGCAGCTCACGGTCGAGGGGATCGCGAGGATGGCGCCGCAGGTCGATGCCGTGGTGGCCGCGATCGTGGCGAAGGCACCGCACGCCGAGGTCTACCTGATCGGGCACGGCGGGTCCGTCGGCCGACGCGGCTGCTGGCCGAACCTGCCTGTGTCCGACGCGGACGCGGTCTGGCTCGAGCGGTACTTCGAACGGTTCAATCAGATCTACGTCGACGCCGCCGCCCGGTACGAAGTGCACTACATCGACATCGCGAAGGCCGCCGTGGACGGCGGACACGACGCGTGCGCGCCGACGGGGCAGCGGTGGTTCGAGGGCCTCGCGCCGCAGTCACCCGCCGAACCGGCGCATCCCAACGCACTCGCGATGACCGCGATCGCCCAGATGATCTCCGAAGACCTGGGTCGGTGACGGCGTCACTGCCAGCTGAAGTCCCTGCGCAGACGCTGCGCGACGATCTCGAACTTGTCCCGGTCCATGACGGCGCCCTCGCGGCGGATCCCCGCCTCCGGGACGTCCAGCACCCGGTCCAGCCGGATCCAGCTCGGGCGGCCCTCCGCGTCCCACGATCCCGAGCCGACCGCGATCCAGTCCCGGTCGCCGTCGTGCTTGCTCTGCGAGGACAGCATCAATCCCAGCAGGGTGTCGCCGTCGCGCCCGACGACGAGCACCGGCCGGTCCTTGCCCTGACTCGCGTCCTCCTCGTACGCCACCCACGTCCAGACGATCTCGCCCGGATCCGCGCGACCGTCCAGGTCGGGGGAGTACTCCACCTTCCGTGCCCGATGGGCGGTGGGGGCGGAGCCGGCGGTGACGGGACGGCCCGGCGCCGGCTTCGGTGCGGCGGCCGTCGACCCGGTCAGGACACCGGCCGCGCGGTCCAGCGCGCCGGACTTCTGCAGCTGCGCCAGCAGCTGCGGTCCCTTGTCCCGTGCAAGTCGGCCCAACGTCTTCCCGATGCTGCTCCACGTGCTCGCCATGGCCGCCGAGCTTAGTGCGTGTATGCCGCAGCAGCCGCAACGCGGTGGCTTGGATATCCTGACAGGTGACAGTGGCCCGGAACCGGGCCGGTGCCGGTCCAGGTAAGGGGTCCCCCATCAGCAGCTTCGCCGACAAGACGTTCACGGATCCTGCCCGGATCCGGAATTTCTGCATCATCGCGCACATCGATCACGGCAAGTCGACGCTGGCCGACCGCATGCTCCAGCTCACCGGTGTGGTCGAGGAGCGGCAGATGCGTGCCCAGTACCTCGACCGCATGGACATCGAGCGTGAGCGCGGCATCACGATCAAGGCGCAGAACGTCCGGCTCCCGTGGAAGGTGGGCGACGAGGAGTTCGTCATCCACCTCATCGACACCCCCGGGCACGTCGACTTCACGTACGAGGTCTCCCGCGCGCTCGAGGCGTGCGAGGGCGCGATCCTGCTGGTGGATGCCGCGCAGGGCATCGAGGCGCAGACCCTCGCCAACCTGTACCTGGCGATGGAGAAGGACCTCACCATCATCCCGGTGCTCAACAAGATCGACCTGCCCGCCGCCGATCCCGACCGGTACGCCGAGGAGATCGCGCACATCACCGGGTGTGAACCGGGTGATGTGCTGCGCGTGTCCGGCAAGACCGGCATGGGCGTGAAGGAACTGCTCGACGAGGTGGTGCGGCAGGTCCCCGCGCCCGTCGGCGACCCCGACGGTCCGGCGCGCGCCATGATCTTCGACTCGGTGTACGACGCGTACCGCGGTGTCGTCACGTACGTCCGCGTCGTCGACGGCCGGATCTCGCCGCGCGAGAAGATCACCATGATGTCGACGGGCGCCACGCACGATCTCATCGAGGTCGGCATCATCTCGCCCGAACCGAAGGCCAGCATCGGTCTCGGTGTCGGCGAGGTGGGGTACCTCATCACCGGTGTGAAGGACGTCCGGCAGTCGCGTGTCGGCGACACGGTCACCGCCGCCCGCGGCGGTGCGACGGAACCCCTCGTCGGGTACCGCGACCCCAAGCCGATGGTCTACTCCGGCCTCTACCCGCTCGACGGTTCGGACTACCCGGTGCTGCGCGACGCCCTCGACAAGTTGCGTCTCAACGACGCCGCCCTGGCCTACGAGCCCGAGACGTCGGTGGCGCTCGGGTTCGGGTTCCGGTGCGGCTTCCTCGGACTGCTGCACATGGAGATCACCCGCGACCGCCTCGAGCGCGAGTTCGGGCTCGAACTGATCTCGACGTCGCCGAACGTGGTGTACCGGGTGGTGATGGAGGACGGTGCCGAGCACGTCGTCACCAACCCGTCGTACTGGCCGGAGGGCAAGATCCGCGAGGTGTACGAGCCGATGGTGAAGTGCACGGTCATCGCGCCGAGCGAATTCATCGGCGCGATCATGGAGCTGTGCCAGAACCGGCGCGGGGAACTCGGCGGCATGGACTACCTGTCCGAGACCCGGGTCGAGCTGCGCTACGAGATGCCCATGGGCGAGATCATGTTCGACTTCTTCGACGCCCTGAAGTCGCGCACCAAGGGTTACGCCAGCCTCGATTACGAGGAGGCCGGCGAGCAGCAGGCGGATCTGGTGAAGGTGGACATCCTGCTGCAGGGTGAGGCCGTCGACGCGTTCTCGTCGATCGTGCACCGTTCCGCGGCCGGCGCGTACGGCGGGCGGATGACGTCGAAGCTGCGGGAGCTGATTCCCCGCCAGCAGTTCGAGGTGCCGATCCAGGCGGCCATCGGCTCGAAGATCATCTCGCGTGAGAACATCCGCGCCATCCGCAAGGACGTGCTGGCCAAGTGCTACGGCGGCGACATCAGCCGGAAGCGCAAGCTGCTCGAGAAGCAGAAGGAAGGCAAGAAGCGGATGAAGACCATCGGCCGGGTCGAGGTTCCGCAGGAGGCCTTCGTGGCGGCGTTGTCGTCCGAGTCCGTCGGGGACAAGCCGAAGAAGTAGGCGCCCGACCCTGTTGTCCGTCGACGTCTGATCGAAAGTAGGTGCGGCACGTGGCCCTCGGAACCTGGCTGACCCGGACACTGGGAATCGAGGTGCCGATCTTCGGCGCCCCGATGGGCGGACGGGCCGGTGGGACCCTCGTCGGCGAGGTGTCGAAGGCGGGCGGGCTCGGACTGCTCGGCGCGGCCCGCTACGCCACCCCGGAGTGGGTGGCGAAGGAGACGGCGGTCGCGCGGGGCATCGGCGGCGACGCGTTCGGAATCGGATTGATGACCTGGGCGCTCGACGACGACGACGCTCTCCTCGGCGCCGCTCTGGCGGAGAATCCGCGGGTCGTGTCGCTGTCGTTCGGGGACCCCGCCCCGTACGTGGAGCGGATCCACGCCACGGGGGCGCTGGTGGTGTCCCAGGTGAACACGATCGACGACCTGCGGGTCGTGGAGGCGGCGGGCGTCGACTTCGTGATCGCCCAGGGCGGCGAGGCGGGCGGCCACACCGGCAGGATCGGAACGCTGCCGCTGTTGCAGGAGGTCCTGGAGGCCACGACGCTGCCGGTGCTCGCCGCGGGCGGTATCGCGACCGGTCGGGGTCTCGCGGCGGTGCTCGCCGCGGGCGCGGAGGGCGCGATGATCGGGACCGCGTTGCTGGCCAGCCCGGAGACCATCGGGCCGGAGTACGCCCGCGGCAAGCTGATCGCGGCGGGCAGCGCCGACACGGTGTACACGTCGGTGTTCGACCAGGCGCGCAGCCAGCCGTGGCCGGCCCGGTGGGGTGGGCGGGCGCTGAGCAACGCCTTCACGTCGCGCTGGCACGGCGCGGAGGCGCCAAGCGCCGACCTCGCCGCCGCCTACGATCCGGCGGACCCGGACCTCGGCGTCGTGTACGCCGGGGAAGCGGCGGGTCTCGTCACGGCGGAGCGGCCGGCGGGGGCCGTGGTGCGGCAGATCGCGGCCGACGCGGAGCGGTTGCTGCATCGCTTCGCGGAGTAACCCGCAGCGCCCGAACCACCGAGGGTGCGAAGGCCAGCCTTCGCTGTCGCGCCTGATCAGACCGTGTTGTGGGCGGGCTGGAATCCGCCCGCCGCGGCCTCTTCGGCGCGAATGACGTGGACCACCGCGTTGATCAGCGCCAGATGGGTGAACGCCTGCGGGAAGTTGCCGAGGTGCCGCCCCGAGTCGGGATCGATCTCCTCCGCGTACAGCTTGAGGGGGCTGGCGAATCCGAGGAGCCGGTCGCACAGGCGTTTCGCGCGGTCGAGTTCACCGATCTCGACGAGCGCGGACACGAGCCAGAACGAGCAGATCGTGAACGTGCCCTCCTTGCCGCTCAGCCCGTCGTCCGTGGTCTCCACCCGGTAACGCAGCACCAATCCGCCCTCGGTCAACTCGTCCGCGATGGCGAGCACGGTCGCGCGGATCCGCGGATCGTCGGCCGGCAGGAACCGGAGCAGCGGTGCGAGCAGCAGCGACGCGTCGAGGCTGTCGCTGCCGTACCGCTGCGTCAGGACGCCGCGTGCGTCGACGCCGTGTTCGAGGATGTCGTCCTTGATCTCGTCGGCCAATTCGGACCACTGCTGCGCGTAACTCGTCTCGCCCTGCTGGTCGGCGAGTTTCGCGCCGCGGTCGAGGGCCACCCAGCACATGATCTTCGACGACGTGAAGTGCTGGGGCTCGCCGCGGACCTCCCAGATCCCGCGGTCGGGGAGGCGCCAATGCTTGACCGCCTCCTCGACCTGGCGTTTGAGCATCGGCCACAGGGTTTCCGGTACCCGCTCACGGGATTTCACGTGCAGGTACACCGAATCGAGGATCGTTCCCCAGATGTCGTGCTGGACCTGGTCGTAGGCGCCGTTTCCGATCCGCACCGGTCGCGCGCCGTCGTAACCGGAGAGGTGGTGCAACTCCGACTCCTCCAGCGTCTGCTCCCCGCCGACGCCGTACATCACCTGCAACGGATGGTGGTTGCCGTCCTCGGCGCTCGACACGTCGTAGATGAACGAGAAGAAGTCGTTGGCCTCGCGGTCGAGTCCGAGGCTGTACAGGCCCCACAGTGCGAACGTCGAATCCCGCACCCATGCGTAGCGGTAATCCCAATTTCGTTCGCCGCCCGGGGTTTCCGGGAGCGATGTGGTCGACGCCGCGAGCAGGGCGCCGGTGGGGGCGTACGTCAACCCCTTCAGTGCGAGAGCGCTGCGCTGCAGGTAGCCCCGCCACTTGTGGTCGGGAAAGCGGCCGATGGTGATCCACTCGCGCCAGCACTTCGCCGTCTGCCACATCTTGTCGGCCGCCTCGTCGAACGTCTGCGGCGCCGGCATGTGCGCCCACGACAGGGCGACGAACACGTTGTCGCCTTCGACCATCCGGGTCCGGGCCCTGGCCTCCCGTCCCTCGAGTCCGATCTTCATGTTCGTCGTCAGCCGCAGTGTCGGGTGGTCGCCCGGGCGGCTCGACTTACACGTGGCGGTGGCCTCCTCGTAGACCTTGCCCGTGTACTCCCAATGCGCCGCGCCGCGGTGGTAGTCGAACGCGGGCTCGCAGCTCATCTCCAGTTCGACGGTCCCGTTGACGCACTTCACCGTCCGCAGCAGGATGTGTTCGGCGTCCCAGTCGGTGGGGGTGCGGCGGTGCGAGCGCGAGCGCTGCTCGACGTTGTGCCACGGGCCGAGCACGAGGGCGTCGCGCACGATCAGCCAGCCCGTCTCGGTCTGCCACGTCGTCTCGACGATCAGTCCGCCCGGCAGGTAGCGGCGGGCGGCGGGCACGTTCTGCCCGTACGGCCCGATGCGGAAGTGGCCGGCGCTGCGGTCGAGGACGGCGCCGAAGATGCTGGGGGAGTCGGGCCGGGGAATGCACATCCACTCGACCGAGCCGTTGCGGGCGATCAGGCAGGTGGACTCGCAGTCCGACAGGAACGCGTAGTCGTCGATCGGCGGGAACGAATGGTGGTGATGATGCGGGGCCGCATGCAGCCGCCCGTGGGAGTGCGCGTCGCTGGACACCATGTGATCATCATCGACCGCCGCCGCCCGGCCGTCCACCTGTCTGCCGTCCACCTGTCTGCCGGTCACGAGACGGTCGACGATAGGCTGGCCCGGTGGACCGGATGGCGAGTTGGTGGGACGGCTTCGAGCTGTGGATCGCCGGACTCCCGTTCGTTCCGCAGGTCGCCCTCGTGCTGCTGGTGATGGTGCCGGTGTGCCGGGGACTGGCGTGGCTGCTCGATCGTGGGCTGGCCGCAGTCTTCGTCCTGCTCAGGCGGGACGTCTCTAAGGTGGAGGAACCCTGATGCCGCGCTCACGCGTCACACTCGCGCTGCTCGCGCTGATCGTCCTCGTCGTCGTCGCCTGGCTGCTCACCCGGTAAACCTGTTCGATGTGGGACGTCGGTTCAGGCTCTGCTACATTTCACGGCGTGTCTGAAGCCGCTGTACACCAGGTCCGCCATGAATTGGCGTTGATCGCTGTCGGCATGCTCGCAGTCGCCGACATCGACTGTTGTTGATTTCTCCTCGCACACAGACCTGCGCCCGGGTGGCACCGCGCACGCCCGACCCCCCTCGCGGTGCCGATCGTCGTTCGCATTCCCGATCCACTCGGTCGATCCCTGCGTTCTCCCCTCTCGAGCACCACCTCCCTTGTTTCGCACCACCACTCTGTGACAGATCCCCAGGAAGGTTTCTCCCATGAAACGCCGTTCTCGTAGTCTTCTCACGGCCCTCGTGACGCTCGGAGCTGTTGCGCTGACCGCGTGCAGCGGCGGCGCCAGCGACACCGCCGGCGGCGACTCCGCCGGTGCCGACGGCAGCGCGGGCACCATCAACCTGTACGCATACGCCGTGCCGAAGCCGGGCTTCGACAAGCTGATCCCCGCGTTCAACGCCACCGACGAGGGCAAGGGCGTGGCGTTCCAGCCGTCCTACGGCGCCTCCGGTGACCAGTCCCGCAAGGTGAAGGACGGCGCCGAGGCCGACTTCGTCAACTTCTCCGTCGAACCCGACATCACCCGCCTCGTCGACGCCGGCCTGGTGGACAAGAGCTGGAACCAGGACGCCTACAACGGGATTCCGTTCGGTTCCGTCGTGACCATCGTGGTGCGTGAGGGCAACCCGAAGAACATCCGCGACTGGGACGACCTGCTGCGCCCCGACGTCGAGGTCGTGACCCCCAACCCGTTCAGCTCCGGATCCGCGAAGTGGAACCTGCTCGCGCCGTACGCGGCGAAGAGCAACGGCGGCCAGGACCCGGCGGCCGGACTCGACTACATCACCGCGCTGGTGAACGACCACGTGAAGATTCAGCCGAAGTCGGGCCGTGAGGCGTCGGAGGCGTTCCTGCAGGGCACCGGCGACGTGCTGCTCAGCTACGAGAACGAGGCCCTGTTCATCGAGGGCAACGGTGACCCCGTCGAGCACGTGACCCCGCCGACCACGTTCAAGATCGAGAACCCGGTCGCGGTGCTGTCGAACAGCAAGAACCTGGAGAAGGCCAACGCGTTCAAGGACTTCCTGTACACCACCGAGGGTCAGAAGCTGTGGGCCGAGGCCGGATTCCGTCCGGTCGATCCGGCGGTCGCGACGGAGTTCGCCGACAAGTTCCCGGCGCCGGCCAAGCTGTGGACCATCGCCGATCTCGGCGGCTGGGCCAAGGTCGACTCCGAGGTGTTCGCCAAGGACACCGGGTCCATCGCAGTGATCTACGACAACGCAACCAAGTAAGACCGACGTGAGCGACACAACGACGACGGCGGGCGGACGCGGCATCACGGTGCCGCCTCCGCCCGTTCCGCCTACGCGCAAGAAGGTCGCCCGGGTCACCGGTGCCG
>NZ_JBHUSF010000108.1:0-25097 GCF_042673295.1 Rhodococcus sp. NPDC057014 | reverse complement strand
CGACGATCTCCGCCACCGCCACCTCGGCGCCACACAACCCGGACCCGACTCCGCCACAGTCGCGAGCCTAGCAAAAGACTACAAACGAAAGCTCGCGGCCTCGTCCAGCTGACCCTCCTGTTGCGCGTCGTTGACGGTGACGACGACGGCGTCATTGGGGTTGACGATGATGTGGTGCGAGAACGGCCCCGCTCGGGGGGTAGTGAGCGGGGCGGGCATGGTGACGGGGTGGTCGTCAGGTTGACGCGGTTGGCATCGCCGGGTTGCGGCCGAGCCTCAGCAGGGCCTTCCTTGGCGAGCACGGCGTGCACCTGCGCCTTGAGCCCCGGACGGATCGCGACCAGCTTCGCTCGGTAGCGCACCAGCTCACGCAGCTCCCGTGTTGCAGGTGGGGCGATCCACGCCTCGGGCAGCCGGTTCATCCGCAGCAGATCCGCCAGGTCTGCGGCGTCACGCACGTCGTTCTAGACGCGACGGTAGCGAAAGCCTCTGACTTCCAACGGGTGTGCCAGGTGTACGTTCGCACCGGCGGCCTGCAGGGCGTCGACCGCCCAATACCAGCCGTAGGTGGCCTCGAGCACCACCTCGGGACGATATCCGGCCAACGCCAATGAGGCCGGGTCGTCGGCGTCGGTCTGCCGTACGATCACCGAGCGTTGCCGATGCAGGTCGATCCCGACGTGCGCCAGGCGAGCAGCGATCGCGTCCCGCACCCGGTGGGCCTGGGACTCGCTGCGGCAGTGCACCACCGCGTCATCGCAGTACCGTTCGAAGGTGATGCTCGGGAATTCCCGGACCATCCATGCGTCGAACGCGTAATGCGTTCCCGTGCCGAGCGCAGACCGGCGGACATCACCCGTCGCCACCACAGATCCAACGGACTCGGAGCCGGTACCGGGTTCGTCGTCCGGCTAGTCGTCCAATCCGGCACCGCCGCGGTAGACGTCGTTGTCGATGCGAGGCAGGATGTGCACATTCTTTCGGTCAGAGGCATCCGGTCCGCTGACTACGTCGCAGTCCCGACGGAGCCCCCGACACCGTGGTCTTGTTGGGCTAGCTTATCGTAGGCGCGGCTTCGGTCGGCGATCGCGAGCATCTCGTCGATGTCGACCAGCTTCACGCGGGGGCGGGGGGTTCCGGCAGCCGATGCCTGCTCGTGCAGGTCGATCATCTGCCAGTCGGAATAGTCCAGGGCGTGTGGCTGCCGCCGTGATAGGAGCGATTCCAACGAGGCGGTGTCACGTGCCGGCGCCGTCAGCCGGCCGGCGTCGTGATCGGCGAAGAGTCCGGAGATTGTTTCTTCCGCGCATTTCTTGTTGGTGCCGATCACGCCCGAGGGGCCCCGCTTGATCCATCCGGTCGTGTAGACGCCGGCCAGTGGGGATCCTCCTGCCGGGTTGACCACCCGGCCTGCCTGGTTGGGAATCAGAGCGCGGACCTCGTCGAACGGTACTCCCTGTACGGGTTCTCCTCGGTAGCCCACCGATCGCAAGACCAGGCCGCAGTCGAGTTCCTCGACCTTCCCGGTGGGGGTTGCCTCTAGGCGGCCCTCGGGAGAGGTGACGAGCTCGTTGCGAGCGATCCTCAGTCCGCGAACCCGGTCCGTGCCCAGAACTTCGACGGGGGAGCTGAGATAGCGCAGTGCTATTCGCCGTCGGTGTCGTGGTACGCGGGTCGCGTACTCCGCGGTGATCGATGCCTTGAACTGCGCGGTGGGGTCGGGGTGGTCACGGAGCCAGGCGGTCGTGTGGGGATCGAGGTCTGCGTCGGCGGGGTCGACGGACACATCGATCCCATGCAGGTGGCCCAGCGCGAGCAGTTCGGGTGTGGTGTAGGCCGCTTGCGCGGGGCCGCGACGTCCGAGTACGGCGACTTCATTGATGCGGCTTTCGGCGAGCGCGGCCAGTGCGTGATCTGCTGCATCGGTTCGGGACAGTGTGTCGACGTCGGTGAGCAGTATCCGGGCGACGTCGAGTGCTACGTTTCCGTTTCCGACGACGACGGCGCGGTCCGCGGAGAGGTCGAAGGTGTAGTCGATGGCGCGGGGATGGCCGTTGTACCAGGCGACGAAGTCGGTTGCGGAGTGGCTGCCCGGGAGGTCTTCCCCGGGGATGTTCAGTCTTCGGTCACGATGGGCCCCCACGGCGTAGATGACGGCATCGTGGTGGTTCAGCAGTTCCTCGTGGGTGATGTCCTTGCCGACCTCGACATTGAGGTGGAAGTGGAATCCGGTTCGGGTGACTGTGTTTTCGAAGGATCGGATGACGTCTTTGGTGTCGGGATGGTCGGGGGCGACCCCGGCGCGCACCAGCCCCCAGGGGGTGGGCAGTCGTTCGAACATGTGGACTTCGACATTGCTGCGGCGGGCCAAGAGTTCCTCGGCCGCGTAGCACGCGGATGGCCCTGATCCGACGATTGCCACCCGAAGAGTTGTCGATGGCGTCGGCTGCGTGTTCGGGTGCTGTCGCTGGGAGACCAGTTGGGAGATCCCGATCTCGGTCTGTGGCCTGCCGGTGATCGTGGAGTTGTGGGCGAAGTAGAGCGCGTTGAGTTCGGCGTATTGGGTGGTGTGCGGTGTGAGTTCGTCGTGCGGGACGATGGCGCCCACGGGGCAGGCCTGGATGCAGGCGCCGCAGTCGACACAGCTGCGTGGATCGATGTAGAGCATCTCGGTCCGGGCGTAGTCCGGTTCGTCCGGTGTTGGGTGAATACAGTTCGCTGGGCAGACTACGACGCACGCGGCATCGTTGCAGCACGATTGGGTAATTACGTGTGCCATTGCGCCGGCCCCCTGGCTCCGAGTCCTGTCATGAACATTGCGCTCCTCTCAGTTCTGGGTCTCAGAACCGTCATTACCTTTGTGGGGCCGATTTTTTCGCGGTCACTGTGACGCGTACTCCGTCGAGGAGCGACATGCCGGACAAGGGGTCCTTCGTCTCGATGTCGTTGGGGATGAGCTTGTTGATGTTGATGCCGCCGTGTTCGATTGCGGTGGACCACCCACCGGAATGGCCCCACCCGTGCGGATAGCTCACCGTTCCGGGGCGTACCTCATCGGTGACGGTGACCGTGACGTCACCGGATCCCACCGATGTGGTGAGTGTGACGGTCTCGCCGGTCTCGATGCCCCGTGTGCGGGCGTCCTTCGGGTGTAGGTACAGCGTCGGTCCCCCGCCGGGCCGGACTTTGCGCGCGTTGTGCATCCACGAGTTGATGCTGCGCAGGTGTCGGCGACTGATCAGCAGGAGGGAGTCGGGGTCGGGCGGTTCCTTGGACAGGAACTGGTCGAGTTGCGCGAGGATGGGTCCGGCGCCGAGGTCGACCGTGTCGCGGGCCCCCTTCGTGTAGGTCGAGATGCGTTGCGCGATCACCCCGACCGGTACGTCACCGCCGAGTTCGACCCCGTGTGGGTGCTCCTTGATGCGGTCGAGGGTCCATCCTTCGGCGGCCCCGCGGTCACCGGTGCGGATCATGGTGTCGATCAGTTCCCAGGGGCTGGGGCCGGGCGCAACATCCATTCGGCGCATCAGTTCACCGAAGATTTCCGTTTCTTCCCGGGTGTCCCCGATTCGCGGGACCACCGGTTCGGTCCACTGAACCCAGGGGCGGGTCATACCGCCGCCGAAGTTCAACAGGACGTCGGCTCGCTCCAGGAACGTCGGTGACGGCAGGATGTAGTCCGCCCGCTCGTTGGACTCGGTGACGTACATGTCGACGGAGACCAACAGGTCGAGCTGGTCGAAGGCTTCTTCGAGGCGGGCTGCGCCGGGAGTCGAGGAGACCGGATTACCCGAGGCCAGAAAGACACCTCTGACCTGACCTTCCCCGGGGGTAAGGATTTCTTCGGCGAGCACCCAGGGCTTGCGGCCGCCGACCTCGGGCAGGCTGCCGACACGCGTGAAGGTCGACGAATAGGAGATTCGGCCGACCTTGGCGTTGATCGCGGGGAAGTCGACGAGACCGCTGCCGAAGACCACCCCTCCTCGCCGGTCCAGGTTGCCGGTGACGACGTTGAGTGCATCGAGCAGATAGTTGGCCAAGGTCGGGAATTCGCCGCGGCACAGTCCCAGCCGGCCATATGCGCAGGCGGATTCGGCCGTGGCGAAGTCGCGGGCGAGCGTCCACACGGTCTCGGCGTCGACCCCGGTGCGGTCCTGGACCGACTCGGGGGTGACGGATTGGACTGCTGCGGCGAGGGTGTCGATACCGATGGCGGAGGCATCGGCACGGGGTGAGACCAGGTTCTCGGCGAAGATGACGTGCAACATCGCGGCCATCAGCAGCGGGTCACTGCTCGGGACGACGGAGACGTGTTCGTAGGTTTCCGCGGTCTGCGTGCGGGCCGGGTCGACCACCACGACGCGGCCGCCGCGGGCCGCGATGTTCGCCAGCTGGCTGCGGGTGCGGCCGCTCGACATCAGGGATCCGTGGCTGACGAGCGGGTTGGCTCCGAAGCAGAGGAAGAAGTCGGTGTAGTCCAGGTCCGGCAGCGGTACTTCGTGGGTGTTGCCGTAGAGGAAATGCGACGCCGCCCACCGCGAGGAGGTGTCCTGCGGTGCGGCACTGTAGGACCCTTTGGAACCGATGCTGTCGATGAACTTCTTCGACCACATGTGCCCCGCCATGCTGAAACCGGCGGGGTTGCCGGAATAGTAGGCGATCGAATTGGGACCGTGGTCGGCGATGAGTGTCTTGACTCGGTCGGCGATGTCGTCGAGGGCCTCGTCCCAGGACACGGGAACGAATCCGCCCTTCCGGTCGCCCCGCAGCGGGGTGGTGACACGTTCGGGATCGTTGGTGACCTTGACCATCAGCGAGCCCTTGGGGCACATCAGCCCCCGCGACGAGGGATGTTCGGGGTCGCCGTGAATGGCCGTCACGCGCCCGTCCTCGACGTCGGCGAGGATGCCGCAGCTGGCCTCGCAGATGCGGCAGTAGCTCGGAACCGTGGTGCGAGTCATGACAGTGGGCTCAGGCGGCGGCGGGCGGGGTCGGCTGGCGTTCCGAGTGCGTGCACCTCGGCCGGGATCGGGTCTGCATACAGGGACTCGATTTCGTGGGTGTACCGCTCGGAGATCGGGCGCCGCCGGAGCTTCATCGTGGGCGTGATCTCTACTCCCCCGGCCTCCCAGAACACGGGCAGGATCCGCAGGCGCTTGATCTGCTCGACCCGCGACAGTCGTGCGTTCGCCGCGGCCACCCCGGCCAAAATGGTCTGCACGAGGTCCGAATCGACGGCGAGCGTGGCCGCGGACGCCTCAGATAGTCCCTTCTTGGCCGCGTAGGCTGCCGCCACGTCGGCGTCCAAGACGATTAGGGCTGTATTGAACGGACGCCCGTCACCGATGGTCACCGCCTCACCGATGAGCGGGCACATCGTTTTCAGGGTGCCCTCGATGTTGGCCGGCGACATATTCTTGCCCGCGGCGTTGATGATCAGTTCCTTCTTGCGATCGACGATCGTCACGTATCCGTCCGCGTCGATGGTCACCACGTCGCCGGTGTACAGCCAGCCGTCGGCGTCGAGTGCTTCGGCGGTGCGCTCGGGGTCGTGGCGATATCCCTGCATGACGATGCCACCGCGGATGAGCATCTCACCGTCGTCGGCGACACGGACCTCGACGCCGGGTAGCGGCTTTCCGATCGTTCCGGACCGGATTCCGTCCGGCGGATTGACCAGGCCGGCGCCGGCGGTTTCGGACATCCCCCAGATCTCGCAGACCTTGATTCCCAGTGCGAGGAAGAAGTTCAGGGTGTCCGGCGCGATCGACGCGCCTCCCGAGATCGCCCACCGCAGTTCCTCGAGGCCCAGCTTCGCACGAACCTTCGAGAGCACAATACGGTCGAGGACGCGCAATTGCAGCTGTTCCAGGGCGCTGAGTGTAGGGCCGCCGCGGCCGGCCTCTACGTTCTTGGCACTGAGCGTGCGGGCCCGGGTGAGCAGTGTGGCCTTGACTCCCTCCGCGTCGGCGAAGCCCAGTTCCAGTGCGGCCTTCAGCTTCTCCCAGACCCGCGGGACGGCGAACCAGAAGGTGGGGCGGGCGTCGGCGAGTGCGGCAGCGAGATTCTTGGGGTCGTCGAGGGTGGTGAGCTGAGTTCCGTGCGCGATCTGCAAATAGTGGGATGCGAGACGGTCCGCGATGTGCGCGGCGGGCAGGAAGGACACGAAGCGGTCGCCGGCCTTGACGTCGAACACGTGGCTGAGGGCCTCGACCTGGCTCAGGATGTTGGCGTGGGTGAGTTCGACCCCTTTGGGGTTGCCGGTGGTGCCCGAGGTGTAGATCAGCGTGGCGACATCGTGCGGTCGCACTGCCTTCCAGGAGGCATCGAAGTCGAAGCCTGGGGCCAACCTTTCCTCGACCAGTTCCAGCGGGAGTGTCCCGTCCACCGGCGCGTCGATGACCACGATGGTCTCGACCGGTCCCCCGGCGGCGCGGATCGTGTCGACGAAGCGGGCCTCGCAGAACACCACCTTGCTTTCGGCGTTCGAGAGCAGGTGCGTGATCTGTTCGGCCGAATTGGTGTTGTAGATCGAAAACGGGCCGGCCCCGAGGTGGAGGATCGCGGTGTCGATCAGGTTGAACTCCGGCCGGTTCCCCATCATCAGGGCGACCGTGTCGCCGTGGCCGACGCCGAGGGACGCCAGACCGGTCGCGATGCGCCGGACGCGGTTCGCGTACTCGCGCCAGGTGATCTGTTGGGTTCCGGCGACCGTCCGCAGTGCGACCGCCTCCGGATCCACCTTCGCCGTGCGCTGGAACTCTTCGCAGAGGGTGCTCGATGGAAGACCCCGACGGCCGACACTTGCCATTTTGTTACTCCTACAATGTTTTTCGCGGTATGTGAATTCAGGCTTTGGGTCGGGCGATGTCGAGCATCGCGTCGACGTCGACCAGCTTGATTCGCGGCCTCTGGTGCTCTCGCGCCGCTGCACGTTCGAACTGGTCGATGGTCTTCCAGTCGGTGTAGTTCAGGACGTTCGGCTGCCTCTCGGCGAGCAGTGCGGCAAGGGCGTCGGTGTCGAGGGTCGGTGCCGGAAGCTGTCCCTGGGCATAGTCTTCGACCAGCGCTCGGACCGTGTCCTTGGCGCAGCGGCTGTTGTTTCCGATCGATCCGGAGGGGCCGCGTTTGATCCAGCCTGCGGTGTAGACGCCCGGGATCGTCGCCCCCGTGGCCGGGTCGACGACCCGGCCGCCGTCGTTGGGGACCGTGCCGGTCGCGTCGTCGAACGGCAGACCGGCGAGCGGGGTGCCCCGGTACCCGATCGACCGGATGACCAGACCGCATTCGATGTCCTCGAACCGGTCGGTCGGGTGGACAGCGACCCCGCCCTCGGGCGATTCGACCAGTTCGTTGCGCTGGACCCGGAGCGCGCGCACGTGGTCCTCACCGACGATCTCTGCCGGCGAGGACAGGAACCGCAGAACAATGCGTTTCGGTGCGCCCGACGGTGGCGCCGCTGCGATCTCGTCGAGCAGCCTGCTCTTGAACGCGGCCGCAGCCGACGGCGTGGTCGTGGCGGTCACGCCGATCGACTCCACGTCGGCAGGGTCGACGACCAGATCGATGCTCTCCGCCGCGGCGAGGCCGAGCAACTCGGGGGTGGTGTACGAAGCCTGTGACGGCCCCCTGCGCCCGAGCACGACGACCTCGGAGATCTTGCTGGCCGCCAACGCCTCGAGGGCGTGGTCGGCGATATCGGTACGGGCAAGATGCCCCAGGCCGGAGGTCAGGATTCTGGCCACATCCAGCGCGACGTTGCCGTTTCCGATCACCACCGCGCGTTCGCAGGACAGATCGAACGACCGCTGCGCACCATCGGGATGCCCGTTGTACCAGCTGACGAAGTCCGAGGCCGGATGACTACCCGGCAGATCCTCACCCGGGATGCCGAGCCGGCGGTCGTGGTGGGCTCCGACCGCGTAGATCACCGCGTGGAAATACGCCAGGAGTTCCTCGTGGGTGAGGTGCTTGCCGATCTCCACGTTGAGGTGAAAATAGGTGCCGCGCCGCGCCCCGATCCGGGCGAAAGCGTCGGTGACGGACTTGGTCTGCTGATGATCCGGTGCCACACCGAACCGCACCAGCCCCCAGGGTGTGGGCAGGCGCTCGAAGAAGTGCACCTCGACGCCAGGGGCCCCGGACCCGAGAACTTCCTCACCGGCGTAGCACGCCGCGGGTCCGGTCCCGATGATAGCTACGCGCAGCGGCGTCGCGTCGGTGACACCGACCACCGGGCGCTGCTGCACCACAGGAGCGCTCGGGTACTCCCGATTCTTGGGATCCTCGAAGTAGTCGGCGTTGATCTCGAGGTACCGCTCGGATCCCTCCTCGAGGTCGTAGTCGGGGACGATCGCATCGATCGGGCAGGCATCGGCACACGCACCACAGTCGATACAGGTGTTCGGATCGATGTAGAGCATCTCGGTGCGTGAGTAGTCGGCCTCGTCGGGCGTGGGGTGGATGCAGTTGACCGGGCATACCGCCACGCACGACGCATCATTGCAGCAGGGTTGGGTGACGACATACGTCATGGATTGTTCCTCTGGGTGACCAGCGGAAGGCATTCCAGGTTCCGGGCCTGGCCGCGCTGGTAGCGCAGCTTCGTGTAGTCCTCGACCTCGAAGGACTTGAACCGGTTGATGATCTCCTCGAGGACGACCTTCATCTCGAGTTTCACGAGGTTCGCGCCGAGGCAACGGTGCGGTCCGCCGCCGAAGGCGACATGGGGGTTCGGGTGCCGGTCGAGCAGGACCTCGTCGGCGCGTTCGAATTTCTCCGAGTCGCGGTTGGCGGGGCCGAATCCGAGCAGGACCTTTTCGTTGTGCGGGATCGGGCAGCCCTGCACCTCGACGTCCTTGGTTGTGGTCCGCGCCATGTATGCGACGGGGCTGACGTAGCGGAGGAACTCGTCGATGGCCGTGCGCATCAGGTCCGGATCCTCCCGCAACCGGGCGTAGTCCTCGGGGTGGTCGGCCAGCCACAGCATCATTCCGCCCATGGCGCCGCTGGAGGTGTCGGTGCCGCCGAGGATGGTAAGGATCAGCATGTGCTGCATGTCCAGGTCGGATAGCGGTTCTCCACCGAAGTCGCCGTCGAGCAGCGCGGAGATGAGGTCGTCGCGGCGGGGTTGTTCGCGTCGTTCGGCGAGCTTTTGTGCGAAGTATCCGTAGAGGGTGGCGCCGGCGGCGGCTCCTCGCTCCGCATCGTCGTAAGCACCGTTGAGCGCGATCATCGCGTCGATCAGTTCCGGCAGATCTTCGTCGGGTATACCGATGATGCGGAGGATGACGTGGCGTGGCAGCTGGCTCGAGAAGTCCGCGACGAAGTCGAACTTCGTGAGATCTTCGATGCTGTCGAGCAATTCCACCGTCATCTCGCGCACCCACGACTCCATGGCTTTGACCGTCTTCGGTGTGAACAACGGATCCATGATCTTGCGGTACATGCGGTGCTCGGGCTCGTCGGTGTCCTCGGGGGGCATCCGGACCGGGTGCCGCGGAACGGTTGTCCCTTCCGCCGACGAGTAGGTCTCGGTGTCGAGCGTTGCGGCCCAGACGTCCTCGTAGCGGCTCAGGAGATGGAACCCTCCGAGTTCGTCGCTGTGGGCGACGGGGCATTCGTTGCGCAGCCGCGTCCAGATGTCGTGCGGGGCCTGGCTGAGTTTGCTTGCGAACGGATTGAGTCGCGCGCCGATGGTGTCGGTGCTCTCGACGTGATCTACGGTGATGTCGCTCATTCCGTATTCCTCCTGGCTAGTGATATCGGTGCGTCCGTGGACGGGCTGGGTCGTGAACGCGTGGGTTCCGTCTCGCTTCTGGGTGCGGCGCACCCGGTAGCGGGTCGGTCGTCGGCGAGGTGGCTATCCGGCTTCGTTGATCGCAAGGACGGTGACGGTGCCCTTGGCGCCATCGACGAGGACCTGGTCTCCGTCGCGGAGTCGACCCGATCCGTCCCCGGTGTTGATGACTGCGGGCAGTCCGAGTTCGCGGGCGATGATGGCTCCGTGGCTGCCGACGCTGCCGATGTCGATGACCACCGCGGCCGCGAGCATGAACAGCGGGGTCCAGCTGGGGTCAGTGGACTCGCACACCAGCACGTCGCCGGGTTCGAGGGCATCCTCGTCCTCCGCGCGGCGGATGATCCGCACGGCGCCTTCGTGGGTCGCGGCGCTGGCGCCGACGCCCGAGATGACGTCACCGACCTGGGCGCGGGCGGAGTTGACGGTGAGCGGTTCGGGCATCCCGACGAAGGTCGTCGGCAGCCGGTAGCCGCGGTACTCCACGGCTCGCGCACTACGGAAAGCCACCAGATCTGTGACGGATTCTCCTGCATCCTGGGCGATTTCGTCCATGTCCAGGAAGAAGACGTCGTCGCGGTCAGCGAGGCGGCCCTCGCGCACCATCTGGTCTCCCAGATCGCGGGCTGCGGCGCGGAATCCGTCGATCGCGGTCAGGAAGGAGGCCTTCCCGAGCTCCGTTTCTCGGACTGCGGTTGCGGTCTCGGCGAGCGCGGCCGCAAGTTCGATTCGCTGCTCGTCGGTGAGTTTCGCTTCGAACTCGGCGACGGCGGCCCGCTGCTTCTTCACAGCTCCCTCCGCGCGGCGCTCCGGGTGCTCGGTGGCGTTGCGTGAGCGCAGTGCCGCGATCGTCGAGGAAAGCAGGTCGGGATTTTCGCGCCAGGAGCGTCCGGCGGGGTTGCCCTCGTTCTCCCCGTGGTAGCCGTGCCGCTCGACGAAGGTCGCCATGTCCAATTCGCCATTCGCCAACGCCCACAGGTCGGCGCCCATGGACAGTTCGGCGACGTCGCCGAACGCGGCAGTCAGTGCGGGGACGATGTCGAGCATGTCGGTGGCGGCGGCGAGCCGATAGATGCTGCTCATCGCCGCGACGATCAGCAACCGTGTCTCGTTGTGGATACCGATGGACCAGACGAACCGATCGAATGCTTCGGTGAGCCGGGCGCGCGGGTCTCCAGCGTCCTCGCGGTGGAGCACTTCCCGGCGCCACCACTCGTTCTGATCGCGCACTATGTCGGCCAGGCGCTGACTGTGCGTGTCACGGACTCGTTCGACGACCTCGGCGACGAGTGCCTGCTGGGCGTCGGTGAGTGAGGTGAAGGGGTCTGCATTCGGATGCAGAGCGCCGGCGAGGCCGAGTTCGAACTCGTCGGCGGTGATTCCGGGGAACCGGTCGACGTAGCGGCGGATCGGTTCGATGTTCATTGCCTGTCGGCCGTAGAAGATGCCGGTCAGGCGGTTGTTCTGGTCGGGGTCGACGTAGACCTCGTCGGGGCCGAGCATTCCGAATCGGTGCCATGTCCCACGCACTGCCAGTTCGTTACCGGGTCCCCACAGACTCCAACACAGCGGTGTCATGACGGCCGGCGCGGCCTCACCGATGTTGGCGGTCGTCCAGTACCGGTTCGGGGTGCTGTTCCCTCGGACGGGGTCGGTGTGGGTCGATTCCGCGGTCGCGGACTGTTCGGTCGTGGTCATGATTGCCCCTGAGTGAGAAGTGAGATGAGAGCACCGCGGTCGAGATAGCCAATGCCTTGTTCGCCGTTGCAGGTCCAGTCGACGAAGAAGTTGGTCAGGAAGTAACGATCGGGTCGGGCGAGGTCGGTGCCCATGCAGAATTCGGCGCCGTCGGCGACGGTGAAGTTCATGCCGTGACGGATCCGGCCGTCGATGACGACCTGCCGGCCGTGAACGTCGAGTTCGACGGTGATCGCGGTGGGTTCGCAGTTGACCGCCGTCAGGTCGGTCCACCGAACCATCGTGGCGTCCTGGGTTCCCGCCGAGTCGAACAGAGCTGCGCGCTGGAAGGCACCGGATTCGTACTCGCCCAGCATGGTGGCGAAGCCCCACCCGGATTCGAAGATGCCGTTGCCCCAGAAGGCACGGCGCAGATGGCTCATGTCCCGGGGGCCGATCGAGTGGTCTCGGTGCCCGATTCCATCGAGAACATGCGTCTCGCCGGCGACCGTGACCGTACCGCGCACGCGGACGGCCTGCTCGTGGTGGAACCGTCCCCAGTCCCCGAACTGGGTGGATCCCTCGGGGATCCACACCGGGTAAGCGGCTTCCAGGTCGAGGTCGATCTGAACCGAATGGTGGTGGTCGTCGGGGGTGAGGCCGGTTGCGCCCTGATCCTGGGACACATCGACCATGCCGCCGAAGAAGGTGAACCGCCACTCGCGGTACGGGGTGATGGTCGCCAGGTGCGCGTTCGGCGAGCCGAATTGCCCGGCGCCCGGCGCCACGATTTTCGTGGAGTGCACGGTGCCGTCGGGCTGGGTGACGGCGATGACGATGTGCCACAGGCGTGGGTCGTCGAGCATCGTGCCCATGTGCCACATCACGCCGAGACCGTCTTTGTCTCGGACGTTCCACTGGATGTTTTCCGCCCAGCGGTCCACTCCGGCGGGAGGTTCGTGCACGAAATCGTCCGCCGGATCGAGTCCGGTTTCGTCGGTGATAGTCATGTCAGCCAATGCCATTCCTTTCAAAAGGTGGCGCGTCTATCCGGTAGCTACCGCTCGTGCTCGGAGTCGGAGCAACTCGGGGAGGGTGTGCTCGGTCGTGCCGGTGGTCGCTTGCGCCCAGCCCAGCAGTTGTTCGAGGTCGGAGTCGTCTCCGACGGCGGGTTCGACGAGTGGGAGGACGCCGCGGTAGACGATGCCGTGGGTGGCGTCGACGGTGACGGTCTGACCGGCCAACTCGACTGCTCCGTCGCCGCAGCCGACGACGCACGGCACATTCAGTTCGCGGCACACGACGGCGGCGTGTGAGGTAGCGCCGCCGAGTTCGGTGACGACTCCGCTGACCAGGGACATGGCCGCGACGTCGTCCGGATCGGTGGTCGGTCGGACAAGGATGACCTGCTCGCCGTTACTCGCACGTTCCTCGGCCTCGTCGACGTCGGTGATCACGACTCCGACCGCGACACCCTGGCACGCCTGCTTGCCGCGGGCGACCTCCTCGGCCGTGCGGAGCACCGTGGGGTCGATGTGTGGTGTCATCACCGACTCGACCAGGTCGGCGTTCACCCGGTCGAGGGCTTCGTCGACGGTGATCAGTCCTTCACGTTGGAGTTGCACCGCGTGACGCACGGTGGCCTCGGCCGACCGTTTGGCGGACCGGGTTTGCAGGAGCCACAACCTGCCGCTCTCGATGGTGAATTCGATGTCCTGGACGTCTCGGCCGGCCTGTTCGAGCTGGCGGGCTGCGGCCATGAGTTCGGCGTAGGCCATGGGCATTTCGTCGGCGAGTTCGTCGAGGGCTCGGGCGTTCGACCGTCCCGAGACGACGTCCTCGCCCTGTCCGTGCAGGAGCCACTCGCCGTAGGGGGTGGCCGCCCCGCTCAACGGGTCGCGGGTGAACAGCACCCCGGTTCCGGAGCGGTCGTCGAGGTTGCCGAAGACCATTGCCTGGACGGTGACAGCGGTGCCGCCGTCGTCGGAAATGCCGCGGTCACGTCGGTACGCGATGGCACGACGGGAATGCCAGGATTCGAGGACGGCGACGATCGCCATCCGCAGCTGCTCCCACGGGTCATCAGGTGGGTACGTTCCCACCACCTTCTCGAACTGCTCGACGAAGCGGCGGCGGGTGTCCGCGGCGTAGCGGCTGTCTCCGGTCTCCTCGGCGAGCGCCTTCTCGACCTGGTCGTTGATTCCGAGGTTGAGGATCGTGTCCATCATCCCGGGCATGCTGATCGCTGCCCCGGACCGCACCGAGACCAGCAACGGGTGGGTTTCGTCGCCGAAGCGTCGGCCGGTGACCGAGGCGAGGGCGGCCATCGCTGCCGGCAACTGATCCCACACGTCGGCGGTCAGCTGACGCTCATCGCGGTAGTACTGCCGGCACACGTCGGTGCCGAGGACGAAGGCGGGTGGCACCGGGATTCCCAGCGACCGCATGCGCTCGATGCTCCATGCCTTGCCGCCGAGCAGGTCCCGGTCCAGTCCGGTGGTGCCGTCCAACATCAGAACGTGGGCGCTCATTGTGCCCTCCCAGCGGCGGCTTCGTCGGCGCGGGTGAGCCCGGCCAGTACGATCAGATCTTCGTGCAGCTCGAACCATGCGGTGTGGTAGCTGTCGATCAGCGGTCGTGCCAGCCAGGAGTGGTCACCGTCGCGGATCTTCGTCAGCGCCGCATCGAAGCGTGCGGGATACATCTTCAGGCGCGGGGCAAGCTCGGTGAGTCGTTCGAGCAGTGGCCGGAAATCGGTGTGGACGCCTTCTAGTCGGCTGATCACCGCGGCGTCGTACGCCGCGTCGGTGTGGTCGTTGGGCTTGTCCTCGCCCACAAGCTGCCAGTCGGTCACCAACTGCTTGAAAGTCGCGTTGACGGAACTGAAGTCGTGATAGGCGGCGGACATCTGCGCCTGATCGACGTCCTCACGCTCGGCGGCGATCAGTTCGGTCAGTTCCACTCGTCCGTCACCGGTGAGCTTGAGTCGTCCGCGCAGGTCCTGGACCAATCCCGCATCGCAGAGCTCGCGCACCACGCTGTCCACAGAGCCGGTCGACAGACCGGTGCTGGCCGCCACGTCCGCGGCAGTCGTGCGTCCGCGTAGGCGCACGAGCTGCAGAATTTGAAGCTTGTCGTTCATTGATCAACCACCTGTGCTGCGTGTCCGGTCGAGCCAGCGGCGGGACCGTGAACCCGAGGATGGGCAAGTTCGTCAGTGCTGCGGTACAACGCCGGTGCGCGGGTGCCGAGAGGGGATTCGTCTGGCTTCGCTACCGACATGCCATTCTCCTGAATTCAATGTGTCGTAGATCTCATCCGTGAACATAACAGAGTCAATGGTATGGAGCAATAAGATACCGATTCTTCCGCGAATTCGATTGGAAGCGTGCGGATTTAGCGCAAAGACAGGTCATCCGCGTGTCACGTTCTCACGCGCCGCGTCGGGCCAACGGGGCCCGAGCGCCAGGGCCGCGCCAGTGGCTACTGTGACCAATTTATCAGCAGGCTGCTGATAAAGGAAGACCTCAGAGGCCACGACCGAAAAACACCGTCTCGACCTGCACGAATAGTCGCGGTCGACTGCTTTGCTCGGCCCTCGCCAGCCGACGCCGATTCGCTCCGCGCGCGCCATTACTGGAACGATGTATACAGGGCGCGGAGCCCTACTGAAACGAGGTGAAACCGTGGCACGGCCGAAGAAACCGCTGATCTCGCGTACACGGGTGATCGAGACGGCACTGATGTTGATCGACCGAGACGGGCTGAAACAGCTGAGCCTCACGCGTCTCGCCGCCGAACTCGGCGTTCACAATTCGTCTGTCTACTACCACTACAGGTACAAGGACGACATCCTCGCCGACGTCCTACGCTTGGTCCTCGACAATTTCGTCGTCGAATCGGATACAGAGATCGACTGGAAGACCTACATCCTCGAATACGCTCCGCGGTTTCTCGACACCCTCAACGCT
Source organism: Rhodococcus sp. NPDC057014 (assembly GCF_042673295.1). Taxonomy (NCBI): domain Bacteria; kingdom Bacillati; phylum Actinomycetota; class Actinomycetes; order Mycobacteriales; family Nocardiaceae; genus Rhodococcus; species Rhodococcus sp. NPDC057014. The sequence goes on along the minus strand of NZ_JBHUSF010000108.1, from coordinate 9,650 downwards.
CACCCACAGGTCGTGCCGCTGCTGGTCGCACAGACGCCGAGAACGTTCGGCCTCGAGTACGAGAACCAAACGGTCAGCATTCTGCTGAAAGCCGGTTTTCCTCTCGAGTACGTCATCGTCATCCGCGAGCACCTCGAAGCGTTGACGGTCGGTGCACTCCAGTACGGCAACAACAACTTGTTCACCGAAGTTCCGGAATCGTTGACGGAACTGCGATCGGCGGTCGAGGCCGCCCGTGCCGTGTCGGCACAGGATCGCTTCCGCCTAGCGTGCAAGGCCTACGTCGCCGGTCTCGAAATCCAGCTTGCGGCGTGGACCGCCGGCGAATCGGAATCGTTCATCTGATCGTCGGAGACCACCACAGTCGCATACGTACCGACACGGAGGGTCGGAGCACTGCGGCGGACGGGCCCTCACGCAGCTGCTTGTGGACGGGTGCGAATCCGGGCCAACGCGGGCTGCCGACGCCGAGGCATTGCCTCATCCGCGGCGCTATATCGACCCGACATCATCATGACGTGCCTTCGATCGCGGGAGTACCGCACAGCTATGGATCTTCGTGTCACAGCACTCCGTGTGTACCGCGCACGAACTGCCAGTCACTCGACACGCGGGAAAAACCGTCACCGCACAACGAGACCGCGCGAGACCCAGCCAGCGGACGCCAGGCAATGGTGGGTAGTGCGTGGAAATCGGGGTCTTCAGTGAGAAAGGTTTTGGCACAGAGCTTTCAGAGTCAGTCCGATCGACTATCGCGAGGCGCCGTGCAGGGAAATCAGGCGAAGATACTCGTCGTACAGCGGTACCAGTTCGGTGTGCTGCCCCTCGGCGGTGAGGTTTTGGAAGCCGACCAGCAGCGCCATTCCCAGCGAGACAATCACATCGGCCTCCTCGTCGCTGTCGACAACTTGGGCGATGACCGATCTGACCGTCTTGCGGCGCGCCGAGTCCACGCGGCGTTGCGTTTCACGCACGGTGGCATCGTTCATTCCCCACGCCCTGATCGCAGCCTCCGCCGCGTGCGGCAGCCCCAGGGTCAATGTGCGCAACGCAGCGAGGTCGTCTTCTGGACCGCCACTGCCGAACGACAGATCCCGCAGAATTCGCTCCTGGCGGTGCTCCCAGTACTCGAGCAGTGCGTCGACGAAACCTTGCCAGCTCCCGAAGTAGTGATAGAACGATCCAGTGGTGACACCCAGGGTCGTGCACATCCGACGGATGTTGAGCCCCTTGAACCCGACCTCGGCGAGGACATCCAATGCCGTCTCGAAGTACTGTTCCTTGCTCACAATGGTGGGCATCAGCCGCCTTGCCCCCGCTCGCTCATCCCCGAACCGACTTGCCCGGTGTCGTTGCACGTCTTATCGTGACGAGACAGCGAACCATCCCGTCACGATCCCAACATACCATAATGTGTGTTGTGGTGACTTCGGCACGCCCGGTGAGTCCCGGGGCACAGCGACAGCATCGACCCACGCTCCCTCGATTAATGATGTTCCCGGGCCGCCCCGAGCACGTCCGGCTATCTCGGTCGGCGGCGCTTTCCCAGCCGGATCGCGGTGTTCACGATCCGATTTCCGGTGGTGCGCACGAGGTGCGCCTGGCCGGTGCTGTCCCAGTCGATGCCCAGGTCTTGGGTGTAGCACGATGCCCCAGCGACCGAAACCGTCGCACCCGCGAAGGTACACAGGGTCGAATAGTGCAGATGGCCGGCCAGGATGGTCCGGAGATCGCCGTCCGCGATCGCCGATTCGAGCGCGTCTTGATTGGTCAGTTCGCCCATTTCCATCAGCGGATCGGGGGTCGGCACGGGAGGGTGGTGCAGGACGAGAATGCTCCCGTGCGGTGCCGGCACGGCCAGAACGGCACTCAGCCAGGCCAGCTGCGAATCGTCGATCTCACCGTGCAGTCGACCCGAGACGTTGCTGTTGACGGCGATGAGGCGTAACCCGTTGACATCATGAACCTCGTCGTCGAACTCGTCGGATGTGGCGCCACCGCCGTGATCACCCATCCCCCAGATCACTTGGATACCCGCACGCTCGGCTGCCCGCTCGACCGCTGACCGAAATGGCTCACGTGGGTGATACCCGACCGGCAGGGTTCCGGTAAGCACCAACGCTTCTGGACGATCGTCGACCTCTTCGACCTCTTCGAGCAGTCGCGCCACTGCGTCACCGCAGTCGATGCGCTCGCCGGAGCCGCCGGTCAGCAGAGACGTGTCACTGATATGCAGTATGCGGTGGTCAGGGGCGTTGGATGAGGACATGGCGACACCTTCACTGTTATACACACGGATCGAATGAGGTTCCCGCGATGAGTGGGTCGAAGATCCGAGCAGGGACGAGTTCCGCTCCGCGAACGGCGGAAAGGTCGGCGAACATGGGGATCGCCGCCAGCTCCGTGGTCCCGCGTCGCGGAGTGGTATCACGCAGCAGCAGCCTCCGTCGCTGCGTGAAGCCAGTGAAACCAACCGTCGACAGGCCCGTCCCACTGGTACGGACGGGGGTCGAAGCCTGCGCGCCCGGCCGCCGAAGCAACCTCGCATGGAAGGGCGATGCTGACGTCGGCAACGAGTCGCTCGTTCGGCCGCGGTGCGGGTGTAGCGATGCGTATCGCCTGCATCGTGGCCCCAAGCGGCGGATTACTCGGCAGACTCCGATGGGTCACAAGGCAGTGAGTCCCCCATCGACAACGAGGGCCGAACCGGTGACGTAGCTCGAGGCCGGGCTGGCGAGGAAGAGCAGAGCCGAGTCGATCTCCGCTTGCGTGCCGGACCGCCCGAGCATGCTGTGGTCGGCCAACATCTTCTCCAAACCGACTGCATTCTCGGTCATCTCACTGCGGAAGAACCCCGGCAGGAGTGCATTGACGCGAACACCGCGACGCAACGACCATTGCTGCGCCAAGTCCCGTGTCAACCCGAGGACACCCGCCTTGCTCGCAGCGTACGCCGCCTGCGGCAGGCGGGGAGCGACCAAACCGAGAACACTCGCCACGTTCACGATCGACGACCCCTCGGGCATAACGCCAACGGCTGCCTGCGCCATCCAGAACGATCCATTGAGATTGACATCGATCACCTTGCGGAAGCCCTCTTCGGTCTCCTTGGAGGCGGGGACCACGTCCGCGATGCCGGCGTTGTTGACCAGGACATCGATCCTGCCGAACTCGTCGACCGTGCGGCTAACCAAAGCCTTGCACTCATCCGGGGAACTGACATCGGTCCGGTGGGACAGCGTCACCCCTCCTGCCTCGCGCAACTGGTTTTCGACATTACTCAGTTTGTCTGTCCGACGAGCAGCAAGCACGACTGTGGCGCCGACTGCCGATAGGGCGCGTGCGAAGCCGACCCCCAGTCCCGAACTTGCTCCCGTCACCACGACAACCTTGCCGTCCAGCCGGAACGCATCCAATGGATTCACTGCCACACCAACTTTCGCGTTTGGTTCGCCGCTCCGCGTGGTATCACCCCACTCGAAGAAAAAGGGCTCAGAGTTCACTTACAATAACACATTGTATGTTATGTTCCTGGGGATGGCCGGCTGGCACGACATCCGGAGACCGCCGGCCCACTCTGCTTCTCCGGCCCCAGACAAGGATGCCCTGTGTCTTCCAACCCTCTCGTCACCGCCGAGTCCGGTGACACTGCTGCAAGCAACGATCTCGTCTACACGGAGATGGCCCGCCCCGGAATACTGCTCGTCCGGCTCGACCGTCCGAACACACTCAATGCCATGAATGCCTCCCTCATCGAGGCACTCCACGCGGTCCTACGCCGAGTCCGCGACGACGCCGACGTGCGGACCATCGTTCTCACCGGCGCCGGTACCACGTTCTGCGCGGGGCTGGACCTGCGCGGCTACGGCACGGTGCCGACCTCCACCGGACCCGAGGGACGACCGCAGGAGGGGATGCGCGCAACCGAGCACATCGCCAACCTGGCGGATGCGCTGCGCCGCGCCCGGCAGCCAGTGATCTGCGCGATCAACGGTCCCGCAGCGGGGGGCGGGATGGCACTGTCACTGCTGTGCGACATCCGGTTGATGAGCGAAGCGGCAACGTTGCACCCGTCCTTCATCAAGCGCGGCCTCAGTAACTGCGACGTCGGATTGAGCTGGATTCTGCCCCGAGCCATCGGGTTCTCTCGATCGGCGGAGATTCTGCTGACCGGTCGGACGATCGCCGCCGACGAAGCGCACCGGATCGGACTCGTCTCACAGGTACTGCCCGCCGAGGACTTGCTGTCCGCCGCGCTGGACCTGGCCGCCACGATCGGTGCCAACAGCCCGTTCGGGGTCTGGATGACCAAACAGGTCATGTGGGACAACCTCGAGACGCCGGGGATCCGAGCGGCCATCGATCTCGAGAATCGGACACAGATCCTGAGCGTGCTGACCACCGATCACCGTGAGGCGGTGTCCGCGTTCCTCGAGAAGCGGTCGCCCGAGTATCGCAATCACTGACGGCCACAGCACGTTCGCCGAATCGACAGGAGAGGAACATCGTCATGAAGGTAGGAATTTCTGCGGGCTATTGGAGTGGGTCACCGCCGCAGGGCATCGCCGAACGCGTCGCCGAGGCCGAAGCGCTCGGGGTGGACAGTCTGTGGACCGCCGAAACGTACGGGTCGGACGCGCTGACCCCGTTAGCCTGGTGGGGTTCCCAAACAACACGATTGCAGCTCGGCACGTCGATTTGCCAGATGTCGGCGCGGACGCCGACGGCGTTAGCGATGGCGGCACAGACTGTCGACCACCTCAGTGGTGGTCGGATGATCGTCGGCATCGGCGCCTCGGGTCCGCAGGTCGTCGAAGGCTGGTACGGGCAGCCGTATCCGCGGCCGCTCGAGCGGACTCGCGAGTACGTCGAGATCATGCGCGCGGTGTGGGCGCGGGAGAACCCCGTCACGTTTCAGGGGCGGCACTATCAGCTGCCGTTCGACGGCGGCAGTGGGCTCGGGAAACCGCTGAAGTCGATCGTGCACCCGCTTCGTGCGGACATTCCGATCTATCTCGGGGCCGAGGGGCCGAAGAACGTGGCGCTGGCGGCGGAGATCGCCGATGGCTGGACGCCGCTGTGGTTCTCCCCCAAGAGCGACGAGTTCTACCGGGCTGCCCTTGCGGAGGGGTTCGCGCGCGCCGGCGCGCGGCGGACGGCGGACGACTTCGAGATCGCGAATACGTGTTGGTTGGTGGAGAACGACGACGTCGAGAAGGCGGCGGCGAAACTGAAGCCGGTGGTCGCCCTGTATGCCGGAGGCATGGGTGCTAAGGGCGCCAACTTTCACAACGACGTTTTCACCCGCATGGGCTGGGGGGAGGCCTGTGCCGAGATCCAGCGGTTGTATCTGGAGGGTCGTTCGGACCTCGCCGCGCAGGCGGTACCGACAGCAATGGTGGAGGATGTCGCACTCGTCGGGCCGGCCGACAAGATCTGCGAGGACATCGTCACACGATGGAAGTCGACCTGCCTGACGACGATCGTGTTGGCGGGATGGCCGCGCCCGGATACCCGTGCGCGCATCGTGGAAGCGATTCGCGCGTAATTGGAGTAGACCGCGTCCGGGCCGTTCCGGTTCCAGTCGGTGCGGGACCGGGACGGCCCACCGATCTATCGTCACAACGAAACCCGCTCGTGTGCAACGAGCGGGACGTCCCCCGATCGGCTCTCCGGGACTCAACCAGGCCCGCAGGGCCCGCGCGGCCCCGCCCGGGTGCTCTCCGCGCCCTCTTTACCGAACCCGCACGACGGGGTGGGTGGTCGGCACTTCTGCTCGGCGGTGTCGCCGGAGATCGGCCACGGCGCAGTGATGTTTACGGAACGGGTTGCGCCCGCTTGGCTTCTCTCGCGTGCGCGAAGTCGAGGGCGGCGGTCCACGGCGTCGCCTTCATGATCAGGCCGCGGTACTTCATGATGTCGGCCTGGCGGTTGAGGGCGAGCGCACCGATCAGGCTGTCACCACCGCGATAGAGAGCAACGAATCTGCCGCTGCCGACGTCGCCGATGACCTCGATCTCGTCGGCATCCGGGACACCGACGAACTGGATCCGCGTGTCGTACCAGTCCGACCAGAAATACGGGACGGTCGAGTACGGGGTGGCCGCGTCCGGATCGAGAGCGTTTCGGGCGGCCAGTGCTCCTTGTTCGGCGGCGCTCGTCCAGTGTTCGAGACGCATGGTGCGGTCGAACAGCGGGTTGTGCCAACGGCATACGTCTCCCGCCGCGTAGACGCCGGGTGCACCGGTCCACAAGGTGCTGTCGCAGACGATGCCGTTGTCGAGCTGCAACCCTGAGCCGTCGAGCCAGTCGGTCGCCGGAGCCGCTCCGACACCGACCACGACCAGGTCGGCGGGCAGTACCGTGCCGTCGGAGAGCCGCACCCGTTCGACGGCGGTCTCCCCCTCGATGGCCTCGACGGCGACGCCGCATCGCAGGTCGGTCCCGTTCGCCGTGTGCAGTGCCGAACACGCCACACCCATCTGTTCACCGATTGCTCGGACCAGCGGTGTCGGCAGCGCCTCGACCACAGTCACGTCGAGTCCGCGCTTGCGGGCCCCCGAGGCAACTTCCGATCCGATGAAGCCGGCGCCGATCACCACGGTGCGCGCACCGGCGTCCAGTGCGGACCGGACCGCCCTGGCGTCGTCGAGCGTGCGGAGGGTATGCACGCCCGCCAGTGCCTCGGTGCCGGGGAGCGTGCGGGCGCGGGCACCGGTCGCGAGCACGAGGGCGTCGTAGCCGACGTGGGTGCCGTCGACGGCGACGGTGCGTTGGTCGGTGTCGAGACCCGTTGCGTGCGCGCCGAGGATCAGGTCGACATCCAGCTCCTGCAGCCCGGCGAGGTCGCGGTAGGCGAGCTCGGACTGCCGGTCGGTGTCGGTGTCGAGGAATGCCTTCGACAGCGGCGGCCGATCGTAGGGAAGGTGATCCTCGGCGCCGATCAGGGTGATCGATCCGGTGAATCCGGTCTTCCGTGCCGCTTCTGCCGCTCGCAGGCCCGCAAGCGACGCCCCGACGACGACCAGACGCGGGGTCATCGGATCAGCCGCAGCGCGGCCGTGGGGCAGCCCTCGACGGCCTGCTCGACCTCCGCCAACTGGCCGTCGGTGATCTCCTCGGTCAGCAGGACCAGATCACCGTCGTCGTTGACCTCGAAGACCTCGGGGGCGATGGACTCGCAGATCCCCAATCCCGTGCATTTCGTTCGATCCAACTCGATCTTCATGCGATCACCATAACAGAGGATATGGTATGTTGGAACCCAATTTGGAATACGAGATCACAGGAGGCGTCCGATGGCGGATTCTCGCGGGGCCGCGATCGCCGGGCTCGGCATTACCGAGGTGGGCAAGGTGTTCGGTCGCAGCGCAACAGATTTCGCGGCCGATGCGGTCCGCCGGGCCGCCACCGATGCCGGTCTACACCTGTCCGACATCGACGGACTGCTCATCAACAGCGGACTCAAACGTGATGTGTCGATCACCCTGCAGAACGTCCTCGGCCTCCGTGACCTCCGGCTCCTGACGGAGATGAATGCGTACGGTGCCTCGGCCGGCGCGATGGTGTCCTGCGCGGCGGCGGCGGTCACCAGTGGCATGGCCGAGGCCGTGGCGTGCGTGTTCGCCGATGCGCCGCTGAAGCCGAAAGTATCCGCCGGCGCCGCCTACACCGGCCGCAGCGCCAAGCCGATCGTCGGCCTGCCCAGCTATCTCGTCGCCAGTGGCATTACGAACGCCAACGCCAAATACGCGTTCGCCACCCGCCGCCACATGGAGACCTACGGCACCACCTCCGAACAGCTCGGCGAGATCGCGGTCGCCCAGCGCGCATGGGCTGTGCACAACCCGCTCGCCCAGATGCGCACCCCGATCACCCTGGACGACCATCAGAGGTCACGCTGGATCGCAGAACCGCTGCGGCTGCTGGACTGCTGCCTTGTCTCCAACGGCGGTGCGGCGGTGATCGTCACCACCGCGGAGCGCGCGAAAGACCTGGCGCAACCACCGGTACACGTGCTCGGGTGGGGACAGGGACATCCAGGGCAGGTCGCCGAACACGGTTCGAATTTCGGACTGCGCACCGGCGCGGCGATCTCCGGACCCACCGCACTACGCATGGCGGGGGTGACGGTCGAGGACATCGACCTACTCGAGCTGTACGACTGCTACACGTTCACCGTTCTCGTGACACTCGAAGACTACGGCTTCTGCGCCAAGGGTGAGGGTGGCAAGTTCGTCGCGAACGGGCGCACCGGACCTGGCGGCGAACTGCCCGTCAACACCGGCGGCGGACAGCTTTCCTCGTACTACCTGTGGGGAATGACTCCGCTCACCGAGGCGGTCATCCAGGCCCGCGGTCAGGGCGGCGGCCGCCAGGTCGACCACCACGACGTGATCATGGTCAGCGGCAACGGCGGCATCCTCGATCACCACTCGACGTTGATTCTCAGTCCCCGCTGATCGAAAGGTCCAGTCATGACAACCGATCTCGCTGAAGTATCCGGTCCAGCCGTCCTGCGTGACCCCCGCAGCGGCGAGTTCTTCGATGCCGCGGCCGCCGATCAACTCGCGATCCGGCGCTGCACCCACTGCCACCACGCGCTCAGCCCCGAGGCTCGCACCTGCACCGCCTGCGGCAGCTCGGATCTGAGCTGGGACACTGCGACGGGAACGGCGACTCTGGTGTCGTGGGCCGTGGTGCACCATCCGCCGCATCCGGCCTTCGCCGAGCAAGTTCCCTTCCCCATCGGGCTGCTGGAATTACAAGAGGGGCCGTGGATCAACGCACGTATCGTCGGAACCAACCCGGGCGAGTTGCGCGCCGGGCTACCCCTGCGTGTGGCATTCATTCATCCCGAGTCCGGTGACTCGTACCCGGTGTTCCGGGTGCAATCCCCGGCCGACTAGTTGTATGGCTGCGCACTGCACCCTTGCCGGGCCGCTCCTGTTACGGCAGGTCGAGCGGCGGCGACCCTCACAGTCCCGAGGTCATCGCCCCAACGCATTTCCCATAGGAGGTCTCATGACTGAGGTGGATGTCGATGAATGATCCGATCCTGCTCACCGAGCAACGGGCCGGTGTCCGGATCCTCACCCTGAATCGGCCGGGGTCACGCAATGCGCTGAACACCGCTTTGCTCGAAATGCTGCGAAGCGAACTGACCGCCGCCGACCACGACAACGGCACCGATGTCGTGATCCTGACCGGGACCGACCCTGCAGGAACTCGGTGACACCGGCGCCAATGCTGGATCACCGGATGACATCCCGGTCGGACATCCATGGCTTCCACTGTCCAAACCGGTAATCGACGCCGTCAACGGTGCCGCGGTCACTGGGGGCTCGAACTCGCGCTAGCCTGTGATTTCCTCATCGCGTCCGAGCGCGCGAGGTTTGCCGATACCCACGCCCGGGTCGGGGTCGTGCCCAGCGGGGGCCTCACTGCACGACTCCCCTTGGCTGTCGGCCGAGGTTTCGCACGCAGGATGAGGCTGTCGTGTGACTTCGTGGGCGCCGCCGAGGCTCTGCGCGTGGGCCTGGTGACACAGGTGGTTAAGAGCGTGTCTCATGTGGATGAAGTGACGTGTGGGACATAATGTGACGCGTGGTAGATGAGTTGTCACTGAGGCTGGTTCCGGATGCGTTGTG